>CAZZBY010000009.1:0-14319 GCA_964652635.1 uncultured Candidatus Marinamargulisbacteria bacterium
GGGATAACCGCTGAAAGCATCTAAGCGGGAAGCCCACCTCAAGATGAGACTTCCCATCTCGTAAGAGAGTAAGACCCCTTGTAGAGAATGAGGTTGATAGGTTAGGCGTGTAAGCACAGTAATGTGTTCAGCGGACTAATACTAATCGGTCGAGGTCTTGATTGATTACCAGTTTATGACACATGACTTTTCACTTAAATCAAAAAAGTAAAGTTTGCTACTTTCTCCAATTATTAAAAATGTGTGGCCTTCTTGGTCATTTTAGCGAAGGGGGTACACCTGTTCCCATTCCGAACACAGCAGTTAAGTCCTTCAGCGCCTATGGTACTTCCGGGTTACCCTGGTGGGAGAGTGGGTCATGGCCAAGAACGCCACACATTAAGACAAAAAAGAAAACTATCTCACAATTTTTAGTGCTCTTAACCCGTTTCCAAATCCACAAGTAATTTCTCTAAAATTAAGAGAAGACCACTGTGAAAGATCATAAGTGCTGATTTTTTCTGGCCCCATTTTTCCTACAATCACAACTTCATCACCATTGTTGATCGAAGTGTCATTACCAATATCCACAAAAAACATATCCATACAAATTTTACCTACAATCCGATACCGTTTCCCCCGTATTAACACTTGCCCACGATGACTAAGTGTGGTGGAAAGCCCATCGGCATATCCACAGGCCACAACGGCAATCGTCGTATTTTGAACGGGACGATAAGTGAAATCATATCCAACCCCTTCACCACGCTGAACATACTTCAATGCGATTACGTAAGAGGACACCCTCATCACATCCCGATACAACTCTCCTCCAAATCTCACCAACGAATGCGCACAAGATGCATAATGAACAATGCCCCCCGAGTTAAACAGATGCAAATATGCCGTAGATTTTAAGGCAGGAGGAAGCTTATTGACCAACTCACTAAATAGACGGATATGATCCTGATTGACCAGATTTTCACCATCTTCAGAGCAAGGCATATGCGAATAGATTCCGCTAATCTTAACAAAAGGATACTGATCCAGAACTGATTGGATAAAAAACGCCCCATCTGAATATGGAACTCCTAGACGATGCATTCCAATATCCACTTTAATATGAACGGTGTAACAAATTCCAAATCGTTCTCCCAGTCGATTAAGATGAGACGCAAATTCATGAGAATAAGCGGTATAAGTATAAGAGGCAGGACAATCAACAGCTCCAACCTCAGAAAGTAAAAAAAATGGGGTTTTCAGCGAGAGATGTGAAACTGCCCTACATTCTCCTAAGCATGCAAAGGCAAAATAGGGAAATCCCTGAGAGTCTAAGGCTTGGCAAACAACATCCGCTCCATGTCCATACGCATTGGCTTTTACCACTGGAATAAGCTGAGAAAATGGAACTTTTTTCGCAATTTCTGAAGTATTACAAAGGAGCTGTTTTCGGTCAATTGAGATCTGTAATCGATGATCAAACATAATCAACCACATTATACCAAATTTTACTGACCTTAAAGATATGATATAATCCCAAAACTCGGATTATTTACCGCATTTAGGAGCACCCATGTCAGTCAGTTATTCCCAAATAACTAAATCAGAAGAAGACGATATTATCGTTGTTAATGAAGACGATCCCAATATTATTACCTACTCAAAATCGATGCCAATTGCATTAACCAGAATGTGCAGAAATAACTGCCCATACTGTGGATTTCATCGTAAAGACAGTGTCGTAGTCCCTTACTCAACCATCAGAATCGCGAAAACCGCAAGAGCCAACGGAGCCAGGGAGCTACTTTTTGTATCTGGCGAACGTCCCGACAAATTTCCCTATATTAGGGCGACCCTTGACCTCTGGGGATTTGAGTCATTTACAGAGTATGTCTACACAGTCTGTGAACTTGGATTTTTAGAAGGACTCTTGCCCGTCATCGAATTAGGCTTCCTAAGCCCAATTGAAATGAAACGTTTAGCTGAAGTGAGCGCAGTCAATAAAATTATGCTCGATTCCGTAGATGCAGCTTTGGCTGAAACACTATACCGAGAATCTCCAGGGAAAAAATTAGAACTCCGAATGAAAAGCCTACAATGGGCAGGAAAGCTGAATTTTCCAACAATTACCGGATTCATGGTTAAAATCGGCGAAACCAAGTCCCATCGGCAGGAAATTCTTAAGGAAATTGCAAATCTTCATAAGGAATATGGCCATATCCATGAAGTATTACTCCAAAATTTCGTTCCCGAACCAGGGACTCCATTCGAAAAGAAAAAGCCCGCAGACATGGATGTCATGTTAGACACATTCGAAATGGCCAAAAGCATTTTACCAGAGGATGTCCCTGTCACACTTAACACCGAGTTAATCGAAGATATTGAGCCCTTTATTAAAGCAGGATTAAGAGATCTGGGCCGGATTACGCAAGGGGGAAAAGGCTTGATTTTCGGACAAAAACCAATGGATGAGACCGAGTTAAAAACTAAAATTGAATCCCTAGGGTTTCAGATTCAACAACGCTTCCCGCTCAGAAAGTCATTCATTTTAGAGGGGAAATATTCTAAAAAACTAGGTCAGGTATTAGACAATTACCGATATAAAGTCAAAAAAGAAATCCAAGAAAAATCCAAGGAAATCAAACTGACATGATGCAATTAGAGTCCTATCTAGCCCAATTTTTGTCCCCATTGCTCACGCAAAAGACAGGTGGAGAGGTAAAGACAACCGAGAAAGACTTTGCAAAAACATTAGATGAAAGTGCCACAGCCTCCCAAACCCAAATGGTTAAAATTGGAGAGGGCAAGTACCGAATCGAGTTTCAAAATCAGCTTGAAGAAAAAAAGGAAAACGATTACCAAAGGATACAATCAAAGCCAACTGATTCTGCCCAACAATCCGAAAAAGTAGAAAAAAAAGAGGCAAAAGAACCATCCTCTATCCAGCCCCATATTGCACAGTTCGTCATACACCCTATTTTTAGGGAGATTTACGCAAAAGAGATTACGCCAACACTCAAAGCATTTATCACTCAAGCGGTCGCTGTCATTAAAAGTGTTCCGCTTGAGAATGGGGCTCAGCAATACCAGTTTCAATTTAAGGAGCCTCCAATAACAGTGACATTTGAATCAAAACAACATAATGTCAAAATCACCATTCGATCAGAAGGCACAGAGCAAAATATCCTATCCGAGCTAGAAGCCAACCAAAAAGAACTCACCAAGCAGCTTGAAGCTATTTTTAAAGAGCAATCACTTGAATTTTCAATCAAAGTAGAATCAGTATCTGATCATGAGCAGAAAAATAAAAGACAAAAAGACAACCAAAATCAACAGCAAAAATTCCCCACCGAAGGCGAGATTCAGGATATGATGGGCTAATGGCAGGAGCAGCACAATCTATACAGCAGATAAAACCCAGTATTCAGGCCGCCCAGGCTTTGTTAAATGACAGCAACACATTATCTCAGGAACAAGCCATTAGTTTTTCAAATAACTTAGAAGAAGCCAATCAACAATTGCTGACGATGGAAAATTTTTTAAAATTCAGACTAATAGGGCAAAATATCAGTGGATATGATAAAGGTGTGCAGGCCTTGTCTGGGATGATCACCGATGTGATAACCTCAAACAGGGGGTACTCCGCCAAAATATTTGACAATCGAGGTCGGCAAGGTGGATCTGTCTTTGAAGTCCCCATTTCGTTCAAAGAAAACACAGCAGGGGGACCCATTGAAGTGATTGATCGTGAAAAACAACGCCAATTCGCCAACTATTCTGAACAAATCAAAAAAGAAAGATACCTCAATTCTACCGAATTGCTGGAAGTCCCCAATCCCACTAATCCCCAATCGATTCAATCTCCCCAACCTTTTCGCCGCCTACAAGAGTCAGTCAATTATATCGATCGATATGGAAAAGTTAAAAAAGGGAATCTAATTTTAAAAGATAATAAATTATACTTGGATAATGGGAGAGAAGTTATGATAAGATTTGGAGACCATGGTTAGGGAAAAAAATCTATTTGAATTCAATCGATCAATCAAGCTTTCTCCGGCAATCGGAGACTGGACGGCTATTCAATACGAAGAAACGGATCTAAATGAACTCAGCGTGTCGTCCGTGCAAAATGTAAACTTTGATAGCCTCCCCAAAGAACAGCTCAAATATGTCCATTATCTGCATTACAGACTTGCTGAAAAAATGACGAAAAAACTCTCACAAGATATGGATATTAAAGTCGAACTCCACTCCATTGAAGTCATGCAAATGTCCTATGAAGATTTTTTACAAATGAATCACGATAAAGTAGTCCAAACTAACTTTAGATTTAAAAATAATAGCAAAGTCAACGTTTTATTTGATTGGCCTCTCGCAGAAATGGTGATTGATCGTCTTGCTGGAGGACGTGGCGAGTCTCAAGATTCAGACGAATTTTCTGACATCGAAGCCTCAATTCTCGAAACCCAAATGGAGGAAATTAAGCCCCTATTTGTCGACTCATGGAAAGTCATACACAACGATAGCATCGACGTCGAGTTTAGCTTCGGACAATATGTTCAAGACAAAAAAGTAACGCTAAGAGAAGCCTACATTATTTTTGCATTTAACTTTTTTTTCGGAAAAAACGACCTTAAAAAAATCATCATAGCCTACCCCAATATGATTTTAAGAACCCTCCTATCACAACGTAAAAAATTAGCTGATGAACTCAAACAAAGGATTGAATTAGAAACTGCAACCGCAGAGAATATCATGATTCCAGTACGAGCAACCCTAGGAAAGGCCATCCTTCCAATGTCAGCACTCAAGACGTTAAGTACAGGCGATATTATCCCTCTCAATGCTAACTTAAACTCTCCAATTTCAATCCACTTTGGAGATGCAACGGTGATTGCTGGACAACCTGGATCTCATAACGGAAAAACTTGCATTCAAATCATTCAAGACAGTAGGAGTACTGCCCTCAAAAACCTAGAAGACATGAAGCTAACATCCATCAACCAACCTCTATTTGAGAACTCAATGGATGAAGCTGAAAAATTAGTCGAAACGATCGAACTGCAAGATACCGAAGATGACAGTCTTTATGAGCAAGAAAAAGCAGAAGAGTATCCACTAGAAGACATAGGTACCGACAAGGATGATCAGTACATCACCACATCCAAGGAAGTCGACGCCGAAGATCAAGAATGGGGCGTTGAAAACGAGGAAGATTACGCAGAAGACGACGATATCGAGCATGATACTACTGAAGATCGCAGTGAAGATGACGATGAAGACTACGGTGAGGAAGACCAAGAAGAATCCGACACCGAAGAAGATCAAGATGAATTCTCATGGGATGATCTTGATAAATAATCGATATGAAGAAGATAGCAGTACTCAATTTTAAAGGTGGAACTGGAAAAACATCTACAGTCGTAAATCTGGGACATGGATTAGCCATGCGTGGAAAACAAGTCCTAGTTGTCGATACTGACCCTCAGGGGTCAGCCAGCTATAATTTTGGAAATCAAAGTACAAATACGCTATATGAAGTGATTGTCAAAAATATTCCAATCAGCAAAGCTATTATTAATGTCAAAAAAAACTTGGACTTACTTCCCTCAAATGACCACCTCTACCCGCTAGAACTTAAAATGGCCATTTTACCTGAGAAAGAACATGTATTTTCTAGAGTGCTCTCACAAATCAAAAATTATGATTATGTCATCATTGATTGCGGTCCAGGCATTAATTTAATCAATCAAAACGTATTATTATATGCGGACGAAATCATTATTCCTGTGTCAATGGAGTATTTATCTCTCGTCGGCGTGAAACAGCTATTGAAGAATATAAAAATCATTAATAAAATATTCGGAAAGGAAATTCGGATCTGCAAAGTAGTTCCGACATTTGTTGACCATCGAAACAAAAAAACACAGAATGTGTTACAAAGTCTTCAGAAGGTATTTCCAAATAAGATTTCGAATGAAATCAGGACATGTGTCAGCTTATCAGAAGCGCCCGGATATAGAATATCAATATTCGAGTATGACAAAAACTCAAGAGGCGCAGAAGACTATTCAAATTTAGTAGATGGGGTGCTTAAAGATGGCAAAGAAAAGACTAGATAATCCCCTAAGAGACCTAGACCCAATTTTAGAAGATGCATTTGCATCTGCGGTACAGGTCAAAAAAGAAGTTGAAAAATCAGCAAAAATCAGCCCAAAAAGCAAAAAAGCTGGATCAGACATGATTGCAGATATTCAGTTTCCTGAACTCACTCAAGCTTCCCCTGGAAAGCAATTAGAGTTAGATATATTCAAAAATATCCCAATCACAGTATCTGTCGAATTAGGACGAGCTCAGATTTCCCTCAAAGAAATGTATGAGCTCAGTGAAGGATCCATCATTGAACTCGAAAGGTTAGTCGGTGAGCCTCTAGATTTAGTAGTAAACAGCCAAATTATCGCCCATGGTGAGGTTGTAGCTATTGATAATAGTTATGGGCTACGAGTGACAGAGATCGTTGCTCAGGCCAGCAAACAGTAATTCCAATCGGTATGAGAATAACGACTCTCAGCCACGTTAAAATGAGAGAAGTATGACAATCGGGTATTACATCCAAACTTTAGTGAGTTTTTCCATTATTGTGGCATTGTTATGGATTTGTCTCAAATATGTAAAAAAAATTCAGATCAAACGATTATCCAAGGAAATGGCCATCGTTGATCGACTTCCAGTCTCAAAATCAGGGGCTATCGTCATCGCTCAAATCAAAAAATACCATTATGTACTAGGTGTTACAGAAACAGACATCAAAATCTTAGATAAGTTGGAACGAGATCTCAGTGAAATCGAAGAAACCAAACAAAAAACCGAGTTAATCTAAGGAAAGAGAATGAAAAAAGATCAAGCAAAAAAAAACATTAAACTTTTACTTGGAATCATCACAGTAATGCTTTTTGTTTTAGCGACCCCTGCACTTGCTCAAAGTGCCCCCAGTGGGGTAAAGATTGATGTTAATTCCTTCATTAATCCTCCTGGGTTCAGCACCACCTTAAATCTCTTACTGTCCATGGGGGCAATTGCCTTTATTCCGTTTTTTGTTATTTCAACCACATCATTTATTCGGATTGTCATTGTCATGTCCATGGCCAGAACAGCGTTGGCCACTCAGCAGGCCCCGCCGAATATGGTGATTGTGGCCTTAGCACTATTTATGACCGTATTTATTATGACCCCAACATGGGAGGAGATTAATCGAGTGGCAGTGAAGCCGTATCGAGAAGGAAAGCTTAACCAATTAGAAATGCTCGAAGAAGGCATTAAGCCATTAAGGCTATTTATGCTTAAGCAAACCCGAGACAAAGACTTAGCTCTATTTGTTGAATTTTCTCAAATTCAGAACCCCCAAGGATATGAAAACATACCCACCACAGTCATCATCCCCGCATTTATGATTTCAGAGCTTAAAACCGCATTCCAAATCGGATTTTTACTCTATATTCCCTTTGTCGTGGTCGACCTAATTATTTCAAATATCTTGCTTTCTCTAGGGATGTTTATGTTATCTCCAGCGATGATATCAGCCCCATTTAAAATCTTACTATTCGTATTGGCCGATGGATGGAATTTAATCATCAAGGGCCTCATTTTAAGCTTTCAGTAATATGTCATTAGAGGTCATTAATGATATTATCAATAAAGCAATCCAAGTCACGCTACTAGTATCATTACCCAGTGTCGTATTAGGGCTATTAGCTGGTGTGATAGTAGCCATCATCCAAGCGTTAACTCAAGTGCAAGAGCAAACTCTGACATTTGTCCCCAAAATGATTGTAATTCTACTTGTATTAGGAGTGACATTTTCATGGTCCGCCAACATCATCCTCGAGATGACAGTCGGACTGTGGTCCAATATTCCCCTCTACGCCAAATGAATTTACCCATTCACTTGGTTCTGACCTATTTTTTAGTGGTGGCTAGATTGATCGGCACATTCGCCACTATGCCGGTATTTAGCCGAAAAGATGTTCCAAACACAATCAAATTAACAATGGTGATTTGGATTGCTTTTGCAATGGTTGGAGTAGCCCCACTGCCATCTCAACTTCAACCATCAGCCCCAATTTTTATGGTGATGTTTCTCACCGAAATCGCCATTGGAATGATTTTAGGGTTAATGTCGAATATGCTCATTGTAGCGGTTGAGTTTGCGGGCAATATCATGGATACCCAAGCGGGGTTAAGCGTGGCCTCAATATTAGATCCCGCAACTGGTCGAAATACCCCCATATTATCCACCTTGTTAAACTGGATTGTTCTCATTATGTTTTTATCCGTGAATGGACATCATATTATCATCACAACTTTGGCCGAAAGTTTTAAAATTTTGCCTATTGGTCAAATGATCAAGCTCCCTCAAACCAGCTATGAAGTTGTAATGATGTCGATTGAAATATTTCGAATTGGGGTCATTTTGGCTGCACCAATCATCTTGGTCATTTTTATGCTGGACCTTGGATTTGGCTTGCTCAATAAAATTGCAGAGCAGGTAAACGTATTTCAATTAAGCTTCCAGGTGAAACCAACGGTATCATTAATAATTTTGTTGAGTATTACCCCAACATTAATTGACAGTATTATGCATTATTTTGAGGTCATCATGAAAATGGTGACCGAATTATTAATCACCTTACAAAAGTAATATGAGCGAAGATTCAGGCGAAAAAACAGAAGAACCCACCCCCCATAAGCTGAGAGAGGCCAGAAAAAAGGGGCAAGTATCCAAAAGTAAGGATCTGACTGCAGCACTGGTGATCGTGAGCTCATTTTATGGATTAAAAATGACAGCGATCAGTATTTGGCAGGAAATGTCCAAAATCATGGCACGAGCCTATGAAATGATACCCGAAGAATTTACCAGTACCTTGGCCGGGAACATCCTCAACGATATGATGTGGGTATTTTTGAAAGCCGTATTACCCATTTTTTTAGCCAACCTTGTGATCGCCATTATCGTAGAATTATTTCAGACGGGCGTGGTGTTTTCGCTAGAACCATTATCGCCGGACCTAAATAAACTGAATCTCTTAGAAGGAGTAAAAAAGTTATTCAGCATGAAGCAGGTGGTCGAACTCCTGAAGTCGTTAGTTAAAATGGCTATTGTGACCTGGCTTATTTTTTCAGCCATTAAAAATGAATTTATTTTTGTTCTAATTGCTCAGCAGGTGACCCTGTGGCAAAACATGGAATTTGTCGGAAACCTAATTTTCAAAATTATTTTAAGGATAGGGATGTTTTATGTCATTATTGGTCTTTTAGACTTTATGTATCAGCGCTATGAATATATTAAAGGTCTAAGGATGTCCAAAAAGGAGATCAAAGACGAGTATAAACGTCTAGAAGGAGATCCTACTGTAAAGCAAAGGCAAAAGGATGCTGCAAGGCAAATGGCACAAGGAAGGCAAACAGGAGCCGTCCCTGGGGCAGACGTCGTTGTGACCAATCCTACACACTATGCCATAGCAATTGCGTACAAATCTCAGGAAATGAAAGCTCCCAAAATCATCGCAAAAGGGGAAAACTTATTTGCCCAAACTATTAAAAAAATTGCAGAAGAAAATCAAATCCCAATTATCGAAAATAAACCCCTAGCCCAGGCCCTATTTAGGACGACAAATATTGATCAGGAAATTCCGTCTCAATACTATAAAGCGGTAGCTGAGATACTGGCATTTGTGTATAATCTCAAAAAGAAGCGCAAGCATCGGTACTAGTAAACAATGTCCAGATTTTCAAATTTTAAATCCCTATTTTCAGTAGCCGACATTGTCTTGGCCGCAGCTGTAATTCTGATTACAGCCCTCATGATTATCCCCATTCCCACGTGGTTTTTAGACATCTTAATGGTTTTAAATATTGCAATTGGCATCGCAGTATTGCTGGTTGCAATGTACTTATCCCAACCTCTTGATTTTGCCGCATTCCCGTCCTTGTTATTGATTTTTACTTTATTTCGGTTATCACTCAACATTGCATCTACTAAGCTAATTTTAAGCGAAGGTATTGAGTTTGACGGGAAAATTGTTGAGGCATTTGCGACCTTCGTCACTAAAGGAAACTTTGTAGTTGGGGTCGTCGTTTTTGCCATTATTACCCTTGTTCAATTTATCGTGATCACCAAAGGATCCGAAAGGGTAGCTGAAGTTGCGGCACGATTTACATTAGACGCCTTGCCAGGAAAGCAGATGAGTATCGACGCAGATATGAATGCGGGGATGATCGACGCCGAAGAAGCCAAAAAACGGCGAAAAAAGCTTGAACAGGAGTCCACATTTTTTGGGTCAATGGATGGAGCGAACAAATTCGTTAAAGGGGATGCCATTGCCGGTATCGTCATCGTCATTATCAACGTAGTGGGTGGATTATTGATTGGAAAATTTCAACAAGGGCTTCCATGGGGAGAAGCTGCTGCCACATTTACTCACTTAACGATTGGGGATGGGCTGGTCGCACAGGTTCCTGCACTATTGATTTCAATTGCAACTGGTTTAGTCGTGACCAAGTCTGCATCACAGGAAAGCTTGGGGAGCGATGTCCGAGCTCAAATCTTTGGTCAACCCAAGGCTTTTGCGGTGACAGCAGGCGTATTAACGTTAATGGCCATGATCCCTGGCTTACCTGCCATCCCATTTTTAACCATGGCCGGAATCAGCGGAGCCTTGGCGATGGGAATCGTTAAATCACAGCAGGATGCAGATGAAGTCGCCGTAGAATCCAATCAGGAATCTGCAAAAGATGCAATGAAAAAGCCCGAGAATTTATTGGGAACACTAAGCTTAGACCCTATCAGTTTAAAAACAGGTCGAAATATTGTCCCCCTCATTGACCCCAGCCAAAATGGCCCATTACTTGAAAGAATTACCCTTGTCAGGTACCACATTGGACAAGAATTAGGATTTGTGATTCCTGGAGTCCGAGTCCAAGATGACTTAAGTCTACCGCCCAACCAATATGAAATTGATATCCGAGGCACCAAAGTTGCCGTTGGCGAAGCTTTGCCTGGCCATTTCTTTGTTCAAAAGTCCGTGGCCGAGCTTAAAAGAAAAGGAATTGGTGGGATTGAAGCCATGGATCCTATTACCTATGAACCAGGGGCATGGGTATCCGAAGATCAAATGGAATTATTACAGGAAAATGTCATTCCAGCCCAAAATATTACCGACTTCATTGCCAATCATTTTGCTGAAGCAATTAAGCAACACTCAGACGAAATTATTACTCGTCAAAATGTTCAAGCACTCTTAGATTTGGTCAAAAATACCAACGCAGCCATTGTCAGGGAGTTGGTGCCCGATATGTTATCCCTAGGACAAGTCCATAAAGTACTCCAAACCCTCGTGAAAGAGCGGATTTCAATCCGAGATCTCTCCAGTATTTTAGAACGCCTAGCCGACTATGCACATGTGTCTCGAGACACCAATCTATTGGCTGAGTATGTCCGGCAATCTCTGGCAAGACAAATCTGTAGCCAATACACCGATAAAGAAGACATCTTAACTGTATTTACCATTGACCCCAAACTTGAGGAATCGATGATTAGTGCCATCCACCAATCTGAGTATGGGTCCTTTTTAGCACTTGAACCTGAATTAGGCGAGCGAGTGCTTGAGCAAATCGGTCAGCATATGAGCAATTTTAGAAAAATGGAAAAGCCGCCATTAGCTCTCTGTTCTCCACGGCTAAGACCTCACTTGAAAAAGTTTTGTGAAAGAAGCTATCCCCAATTAGTTGTGTTATCCTATAACGAGGTCATTCCTTCAGTAAAAGTGCAGTCAATCGGGTTGGTATCAGAAGATGGATAAAGAAATCTCAAATAACTCCTATTTCCTAAAGCGAATTACGCAAACCGATTTTAGGGGAGGCAAGGCCAAGGATTATGTCAAAGACGAAAGTCACCAATATATTGATCTTTCTCTCTCCTCAATCGAGGGTAGCGACGAATTAAAAATAAAAATCAAAGAAAAAATTATCAGCGAAGCCAACAGTATCGTCGACATATTGTTACCCGAAAAAAAGGCAATTCATATAAAATCAAGCGATTATTTAAATGAAGTATTCATTCGGCTAGGTATTAAGTAACCAATGGTAAAACAAAAAGAAGTCGACGTCATTTGGGGCAAGATTGCTGAAAAGGTTCTTAACAACATTAAGGTGCAACTCCTTAAGTATCATGTGGCTGAAATATTAAATTACTTTAACCCAAGCCTAATGAAAGTCGTAAAACGATATATCCGCCATCTTCCAAGACATGTGGCCGAAAGTGAAGGGGATGATTTGACCACTATTGCTCAGTTAGAATTTCTAGAAACACTTAAAGTCTGGAATCCCATACAAAATCGCAATATTTGGCCCCTAGCCCAAGCCAGAATCATTGGCGCAATGAAGGATCATATCCGCTACATCAGTAAGTCAGATCCATCTCGATTTTATGAGTGGATGACGGATGCTGCTCACATCTATATCATGTCTCAAGACAGAGCCGATTTTAAAGTGCAGGTCGAAACCGGTATCCAGCTTAATACCGCAATGGATTCTCTGAGCTATAGAGACAGAAAAATTGTCATTGCCCACACCAAAGATGATCAAACATTCAAAGAAATTGGTGACCGTTTAGGGATTTCAGAATCTCAAGTTTCCAGAATCTACAAAAAATCAATTGAAACAATGAAAAGAGCGATGAAATAATACCTAGATCTAGCGATTACTCAGGGTGGTGATGAGTGTATCTCCGACCCCATAAATCCGAATTGTATAGGTTTGGTGAGTCGTATCAAAACTATAGGTGATTTTCCCAGAAGTATCTTCAGTGGTATATACTTTTCCTGTAAATGGATTTTTAGGGGTGCTTCCAAATGCCCCAGCCACAGAGAGGATATCTACAAGCTCTGGAATCGTTAAATCTGTTCCAGTCGGATAACTACCTTGATTTACAAAATAAGACTCCACTCCGAGCTGAATAGAGTGACCAAGCGATTTTAGATTACTTTCCTTGGCTTTGTTTTGAATAGAGGAAAAATTAGGAAGCGCAATACTGGTAATAATGGCAATTACCATCATTACGACCAAGAGTTCAATTAAAGTAAAGCCTGCCTCAGATGATCTAGTATTCATAATAGGAGTATAGGTAATAAATATAAAAAAATCAATAAAAAATAACGCTATTAGCTTAGCGTTGAAATTCCTTGGATTAATGGAAGAAACAAAAGTTGAACCATGATCAACACCAAGAGTCCAAACAGAAGTAAAAGACTCGGTTTAATCAGACGAATCAAATGAGAAATCCTCAAAAATGCCAACTGATGATACTCATCCGAAAGCTGAGAAAGCGACTCTGAAAACCGTCCACTAGATAAGCCGCTAGAGAGGAGTGAGAGAGATGACTTTGAAAAAGGGGTCACAGATGAAAGTTCAGAAATAATATCCCCAGTTGCTAAAAGTTGACGCTGAAACCGCTCTAATTGAGGAGGGGAGAGGTAGGTAGGAGGGTAAATTAAAAGTGATTTTTTAAGAGAAATTCCGCTTTGAAGCAAAATTGCCCATCCTCTAAAAAAAATAGATAAAGAGTACGGAAACACCATTTTTCGATAAGTCACGTTCCCCAAGTAGGCCAACAGTATCACAATGAGTAGAAGAATCGATAAAATCCGAAAAAAATCGACTGGGGAATAGGGATGCTGCTGAAGGGATTGCAAAAAGAGAATGGGTGCCGGAACCGGAAGGTTAAAGTTAGAAAAAAACGTACTAAATAAGGGCAAAATGAAAATATAAAAAAAGATAAAAAATCCAATAAATGACACAAGTAAAAAGGTGGGGTAAGACAATTCCTTCGCTAAAATACGACCAGTATCATTCCGACGTTGAAGGGAGTTTGAAAGCTCTAAAAAAAAGCGACTGAGATCTGGAATATGATGCTCGGGTGAGAATGAATACGACATTAATATCGACAGAGTGGGGGCCAAGCTTTCCAAAATTGGATATCCAATCTGTAAGCGAGAGTGAATTTGATGGAGATGATCCAAAATAAAGCCAGGAGATGGCCGATCGATAACAATTTCGAGGGCCTGTTGTAGAGAATATCCTCGGTCAAGTAAATGCGATAAATGCCGAAAGGTGGTTGACCACTCTGACAAATAAAACAAGACTAAAGCCCGATCTTTGAGTGATACCATATTACAAATTAAAAAAACGAGTCGCGTTTTCAGTGGTGATACAAGTAATATCCTCGACGGAAAGTTGCCTTAATCTGGCAATTTCATGTGCAACTTCACAGACAAATGAAGGTTG
>CAZZBY010000010.1:0-13713 GCA_964652635.1 uncultured Candidatus Marinamargulisbacteria bacterium
CAATGCGAGATGTCTACGAAGAAAATCCCACCGAAGTTGAAGCGAGCAAATTTAACCTCAACTACATCAAATTGGACGGAAACGTTGGATGTATGGTCAATGGCGCAGGATTAGCTATGGCCACAATGGACATTATTAAACTCAAGGGGGGAGACCCCGCCAACTTTTTAGACGTCGGCGGTGGTGCCAATGTCGAAACAGTTAAAAATGGATTTCGGATTATCCTCTCTGACCATAATGTAAAAGCCGTTCTCATCAATATTTTTGGTGGAATTGTCCGATGTGACCGAGTGGCCAACGGGATTATCCAAGCCGTCAAGGAATTAGATCTAAAAGTCCCCGTCGTTGTCCGATTAGAAGGGACTAACGCCGAACTTGCAAAGCAGCTATTAAGTGACTCTGGAGTAGCCATTATTCCGGCTACCGGATTAGACGATGCGGCCCAAAAAGTTGTCGCAGCGGCAAAGGGAGAGAAGCACTAATCATGGCTATTTTAATCAACAAAAAATCACGTATCATCGTTCAAGGAATTACCGGAAAGGAAGGCTCATTTCACGCCGAACAATGTCTAGAGTACGGACAAAACGTCGTTGGTGGAGTCACCCCAGGCAAAGGGGGGCAAACCGCGTTAGACGGCAAAGTTCCCGTATTCGACACCTGCCATGATGCAAAAGAGAAAGCCGGTGCCAATGTTTCCCTCATTTTCGTTCCTCCTGCATTTGCGGCGGATGCCATTAAGGAAGCCGCTGATGCAGGCATCGAAGTCATCGTTTGCATCACCGAAGGGATTCCTGTGGCCGATATGATCGATGCCTACGACTACGTCAAAAAAACAAAGTCACGGCTCATTGGCCCTAATTGTCCAGGACTTCTCACTCCAGACGAAGCCAAAGTGGGGATTATGCCCGGATTTATTGCCAGAAAAGGAACCGTAGGAGTAATCTCTAAATCAGGTACACTTACATATGAGGCAGTATCTCAATTGGTCGCTCAAGGACTCGGTCAATCGACCTGTGTTGGTATTGGTGGCGACCCGGTCATCGGTACAAAAATGAAAGACCTCCTGCAAATGTTTCAAGATGATCCTGAAACTGAAGCCATCGTGATGATCGGCGAAATCGGAGGATCCATGGAAATCGAAGCGGCCGACTATGCCAAGGCCCATATCAAAAAGCCAGTTATTGGGTTTATTGCCGGACAAACAGCGCCTGCAGGACGCCGTATGGGGCACGCAGGGGCCATCGTATCTGGTGCCGACGAGTCCGCCGCAGCCAAAATGGCCTACATGAAAAAATGTGGAATCACCGTTGTCGATTCTCCATCCGAAATCGGTATTACAGTGAAGAATGCCCTCCTCAAACGGTAAGCTAAAAAACACCCCGAGCACACCCCGTCAGACCGTAACAATTTCCCTTCCTAGAAGGGGTGACAGCCGAATGGCTGACGGGGGAGTTATCTCCCCCCTAACCCCCCCTGTTAAAAACGCAAAAATCCTAATGCACTCCTGCTGTGCTCCTTGTAGCGGTGATTTAATCGAACGTATGGTCCAATCCAAAATCGATTTCTCCATTTTTTTCTACAATCCTAACATTCATCCCCAACGAGAGTACGATATCCGAAAACAGGAAAACGTCGATTTCGCCAAAAAACACAATATTCCCTTCATCGATGCCGACTACGACACTGACAACTGGTTCACCCGTACCAAAGGCATGGGCAGGGAACCCGAACGCGGCATCCGATGCACAGCCTGCTTCGACATGCGTTTCGAACGTACCGCCCTCTACGCCTACGAGCACAGCTATAACGTCATTACCAGCAGTCTAGGTATTTCCCGCTGGAAAGATATGGACCAAATCAATCGATGTGGCGAACGGGCTGCTCAGCACTATCCAAACCTCCTGTACTGGACCTATAACTGGCGCAAGCAAGGAGGCAGTGAACGCATGTACCAAATCGCCAAACGGGAAAATATGTACAAACAGGAATACTGCGGTTGCGTCTTTTCCCTCAGAGATACCAACCAATGGCGGGAAAAAAATAATCGCAAAAAAATCGAATTTGGGACTGAATTTTATATTGATAATGATGAAATTTGATTAGATCGTGTAGTCACGAGATAGAAAGCCAAATATCGATACAGGGGATGTGAACAGCAGAGAGAAATGATACGGTATTTTTAGCGTAACGAGTGGCAATTCCTCGCCACCTCGTATCGTAGCCACGATCAGCGAGAAGATACTCTGCATCTAATCCCTCAATCAGGGTTGAGGCAATTGTGCAATCCGCTGTGGTACCCTGAGTGATAGCGACTCTAACCGGCACATGCGCATCCAGGGCCAAATGTACCTTGGTGTTGAGCCTCCTTTTGCGCCAGCAGCGTGAGGGTGAACTTTGCAGTGACTCGCATCAATCATCAGCCACTCATAGTCCGGGTCATCGATCAATGCATCTCAGAGCTTTTCCCAGATACCCTTGTCTCTCCACCGAATAAAACGACGATGCGTGTTGCTCCATCCCCCTAAATCGGGTGGCAAATCCCGCCATGGCGCACCCGTGCGAAGAATCCAAAATACAGCATTAATAAATAGTCGATTATTGGTACCTATCCCTCCCCAGGAACCCTTGCGCCCAGGTAAATGTGGCTCCAGTATGTCCCATGCTCTATCTGAAATATCGTGTCGTCGATGGGCTGATTTCACTGTCTTTCTCTCTTTTTTAGGGAAAATATACACTAAATTTTACTCTCGTGACTACACTATCTAGAAGTGGCGATGGTCACAAGTAAAACACAATTTTTAGAAGCTAAAATTAAGAATATAACAATATTGTTTATACCAGCATATTTACTGGCATACACCGAAGGCGCAATGAGATTAATTTCAAAAATTGAAGAAGAGTAAAAAATCGCCCGTGATTTATCGGACAGTCTTTTAGAACTTAAAAAAAAAGGAATAGTTTGATGTTATACTAAAAACCATGTCCACGCCAAAACGCCTATTCGTTGCCGCAACCCGTCAAAATGACGGTAAAACCATGGTCTCTCTCGGCCTATTTCATGCCTTCCAAAAACGATTCAAGTCCATGTCTTACCTCAAACCTGTGGGCCAGCAATACCGCATCATCAACGGAGAAAAAATCGATAAAGACGCCGCACTATTCAGCGAAGTCTACGGTATAAAAGATGCTCTCCAAGATTTAAGCCCAATTGCTGTCCCATCCGGGTTTACTTCTCAATACATCGAAAACCCCGATCCCACCCCCATTCATCAAAAAATCTTAGAAACATTTGAACGATTAGGCAAAGATAAAGACTTCATTTTAATCGAAGGCACAGGCCATGCCGGCGTTGGATCGGTTTTTGACACATCAAACGGACGCGTAGCCAAATTATTGAATGCACAGGTGGTATTGGTATCTCCCGGAGGCATTGGACGTGCAATCGACGAAATAGCACTCAATAAGGTCAATTTTGAAGCTCATGGTGCCAAAGTGTTAGGTGTCATCGTTAATAAAATTCATGCGGACAAATATGACAAAATTAAACAACAAGTTGGTAAAGGATTGGCCCACTTGGGGGTACCCCTCCTTGGCGCAATTCCCTACGAAAAAGACCTCGTCAAACCCTCACTCCTCGAATTGTCCGAAAGCCTGAATGCCGAAGTCCTAGCCAATCCCGACCGACTGACCAATACCGCCGAAAAGGTACTGATCGGTGCGATGGCACCACATGACATGATTTCGCACTTTCAACCGAATACAGTCTTAGTTGTTCCAGGCAATCGAGATGATGTCATTATGACGGCCCTCTACACTAGCTTACTTCCTCAAAAATTTGACTTCAATATTTCAGGGATGATTTTTACGGGTAGCATCCGACCCAACTATAAAATATTTGAAATGATTTCTCATGCTAACATTCCGGTCATGCTCGTCGAAGACGACTCATTTTCAGTAGCCACCAAAATCAATAATATGCTGGTCAAAATCAGATCAAACGAACAAGAGAAAATTGAAAAAATTCAACATCTAGTTGAGGAATATGTGGATGTTGACCATATTTGCAAACAACTGTAAAAATAGAAAGAAATCAACCTTCCATTTCAACACAATAAGGAGACTATCCATGAGCGCAGAAAACTTATATTTCACCGAAGATCACGAGTGGGTCAAAATTGAAAACAATATCGCCACAATCGGCATTACCAAGCATGCTGCCGAGGAATTAGGTGAAGTAGTATTCTGCGAACTTCCGGAAGTAGGTGTCAACGTTGCACAAGCAGATGAATGCGGTTCAGTCGAATCTGTCAAAACCGTCTCCAGCATTTTCACCCCTCTTTCTGGCGAAGTCATCGAAATCAATGGCGAAATTGAAGACAATGCTGCCGTCATCAACGAATCCCCCTACGAAGACGGATGGCTATTCAAACTCGATATTGCCGACATTCGAGAAGTAGATGACCTCATGAGCGAAGAGGAATACGAAACATACTTAGACGCCCACACAAGCGAGGTAGAGGAAGAAGAGGAAGAGTAAAGAGGCCCCCCCCGCCACTCCCTCTCAAAGAGGAGAATGAGAGGACAAAAATTCCTCTTCCTGGAAGGGGTGGCCGAATGGCGAAGGAGTAGCCAAAAGCACCCCCTTACGAAAAAGCCCGTTTCTCAACAAAGTCCACAAAACTATACAAACTCTTTTTAAATTTCGTCTGGGGCAAGTCTTTTAAACAAAGTCTAGCCTTATTCAGATAATATCCGGCTAATTCCCGAGATCGCACAGGGGCATCGGACTGAAGAATACGGTTTTTCAACTCTGCCAAATGCTCGGGATGCTTAGAGTTAATTTTGGCAATCATATCATCACGGTCTTGACCTTCAAGACTATCGACTAAATATAAAATAGGAAGGGTAATTTCGCCCTGTTTAAAATCTTGTCCCGGCGTTTTACCCAAAGTTTCTTTATCACCCATGACATCCATAAAGTCATCAGCAATTTGAAAGACAATCCCTAACGATTCACCATACTGATACAAGGAAGTTTGAATCGACGGGGAGGCCCCAGCTAAAATGGCGCCACACTGACAAGATGCTGCAAACAAAACACCGGTTTTTTCCTTCAAAATCCGTAAATAATCATCCAAGTCATACGATGGCTCATTTCGATGGGTCAGTTGGATAATTTCGCCTCGACATAAATCCTCAACCGCCTGGCTAATAATTTTAAGGACATCAGGGTGTCCAACTTCCGCAATTAAGGACAGAGACTTGGAGTATAAATAAACCCCCATAGTCATCCCAATTTCAGTACCAAATTTGTGATGAAATGCAGGACGTTCATGACGAGTGTCCGCATGATCAATGATATCGTCATGAACAAGAGACGCCATATGAATCAATTCAATCGCCGCAGCCAAAGTGATTGCACGGCGCATAACAGAGTCAACAGACGGCACCTTTTCACCATCTAAAATGGCTTTAAAGCAAAATAAAAGCAAAATAGGGCGAATCCGCTTACCAGGAGATTTCATTAAATAGGACGTCATCTCGGCGATATGGCCATAGGATTCCTGGCCAAGGGCTCGCAAAATGATGCCTTCCATTTTATGAAGCTCATCCTTAATCGGATGGATTAGGACATCTTTTAGCATGAAAAGACTATAGCATTAGTATGAGTAATCCTAAAAGAAAAAACCATCTATGTTGGGGCTGTTGCGAAATACCACCGATGTGCAATTGATCGCAATGCGCAGACCATCTTGGAGGCGAAGCTTCAGCGTAGCCGGTAGTGTTAAGCATGGCAAAAATTGTGCAGATGGGGTATTTCGAAACAGTCCCATGTTTAAGTCAACCAAAAATAAGGTATAACCACAATAAAAAAACAAAAAGGTCATTGACAATGTCAGCAAGTGCAGCAAGCAAACAAACGCAGATTAACTTAAAAGGAATAAAATTTCCAACAAAAAAACAAATCCACAAGGGGACTGTTGTCAACCCATTCGGTAGGATACAAGAAAAAGTAGCTACTGGGGAATGGAAATTAGACGAAGTGATCTGCCAACTTGCAAAAAAAATAGATGAAGCACCAAAAGGCGATAAATTTGGATCCAACGAAGCAAAAAAACTTCTAAAAGAATTAATTGAAACATTACCAAAGGATCAACAATCCAGTGATGATATTACCAGAATAAAGACAGAAATTGACCGAAAATTGACAATCAAGCAGACACGAGACCTGATGAACAAGGCACTCTTTACCTTCCTAGGAAACCTACGACAAGATGCAAGTGTCAACCTTGCATATTTATGGACAAAATTGGGACCGGAATCCAAAATTACACAGTCTCATCTTTTAAATTTACTTGCAAGAGAAATATTAGATGGAACCGATACACGATACAAAACACAAGCAATGAGAGAGTTGTTCGGCACACTGACAAAAATGGGATTTCATGAAGGATACAAACATATGGATCCAGAACTGAAGACAAGAATGATGAGTACAGGATCAGACCGAGTAGAAGCACCAGTTCCACTTCCAAGGCCTTCAATAACAATGGCAAGAATGGACTCAAGCTCAGAAACCGATAGTGAGCCAAAAAGTCCAGATGCAGCAGAAGTAACCAGTGCAAGCCCAGCATCAGATCCTGACACTCTGCCAATCCCACCAGGTGAAATCCATGCTGCAGTATGGGATGCCAAATTTAAAATAAAACCTGATGCTATAGAAACATTAATCAGATTAAGTGGCCAATATAGTGCAAATCCAGCAGATCAGAGACGTAACAAAAACGACATTATATGCTGTCTATTTGATGTGATCAGTACCGATCCAAGAGCAAATCAAATAGAAATCAGAGAATTTTTTAGAGCCCTGTACCGTGTTTATCTTCCCAGCTTAACTCAGAAAACACAAGATCACGTAGGGTCAATGATCGAGAATGAATATGTCGTAGTGTTACCCCCAACAGGACCAGAACTCGAAGCGTATCAACGGGAAGTATCAGATAGGGAAGCTGGCTACATCAAGATAGAAAGATCGCATCACTACGAACCTATACCGGATGGAAGCGAAAAAGCGACAAAAAAACAAAAAAGAAAATCACTCACTGAAACACTCTTTGGAGCTAGAAAAAGCAGTACTGATTTACATGTATATGAGGAGCTTCCAAAACCTAAATTATGGAAAAAGAGTAAAAGTTCCAGTGTCATGCCACCCCCACGACAAGTGACTCGTGCTAGTGTGTCAAGTTCATCTTTATTGGAGGGGGACGGTACTCCTCCAAAACTACCACCCCCTAGAAAAGGATCGATTGTATTTGAAGAGTATCAAGATGAATATCCTCATGAGACTTCTACCGCTTAAGATAGAGAAACACGACTAATCCACTGCACAAATTCAGCCGAAGATTCTGGAGGTTTTTCAGGACGGAAATAGTCAAAAAGAGGTCGACCCAAATCCTGATTGACACGATCAAATAAGGCCGTTAAAGTCTCATAAAGTGCTGTAGGATTGGCCATAAACAGAGACAAATGAAAGTGATGCCCCGATCCCGCAATCACTACCGTTGGGTCCCCCTCCTGTGTCTCAGCACTCAATTGATGCGCCTGTATCGCTAAATCGGCCCCCATCAATACCCGCCACAACCAATCATCCGAAGTGAAATGCTGAAGATCATAGTCCAGTTGACGCTCAAATTGGATAATCAAATCAGTCAAAGCACCCCAAGTATGTAAGTGGCGAAACGACCGGATATTGGCCGTGAGCGATATTTTATTTTTAAATTGAGGTGCCGCATGTACCACGACCGTATTTCCTAAATTAAATACGGGTAAATGAGCCTTAGCATATTCCTCTTGAATTCGTTTAGTCCAAAGATCCGCTAGTTTAAAGGTAAACGGGGTAGACTTTGAAAAAGTAGGGGTAAGTATTTCTTTTGCTTTTTGAAATTGAGAAGATAAGGCTGGGGCTTTAGGACAATAGTAATCATCGGTTTTATCGATATATTGCTCATGCCCTTGCTTTACAGGGGAAAGGGCCGTAATTCCATCAGCAATCGCAACCGCATACTTAGAAGAATACAGTTGCTGCTTAGAACCATGTGAAAACGTAAACACAGCACGCCGATTAATAGGAGAAGTGCAATATCGAATATCTCCATCAGGATAAACCTCTTTTTGACTTAATAATTTAAATAATGTCGAAAACAATGCGCGGCACACAGTACGATCACGAAAATGGACATGATGACAGAGAGATAAAAATGTATCCGGGGGCATGACATAACTAAATACCGACATCCAGTCCATCATCTTAATCAAATGCGGCTTCACTGGCTTGTCTAATGACCCCACATATTCCGGCCGCCCTAACATAAAAAACTCTTTGAGGTGAGCGATAAAAATTTTGTAATGAGGATGCTTTTTTAAAGAGTTAATATTCGAAAGGGCATCTACCACCTGTGTCGATGGAATAGAGGCAAGAGAAAACAACTTATACATCACGGATAGTCTATACATTCAAATTTATTCCCCATCGAGGATGAATCTCTACAATTAATTTATCGAAAGTGACGCAGAAAAATTTCTGACACAGTAGCCCATCATCATAGCAAGGTTTAATAAGATCAAAAATAGGGAATAGCTTCTGTAACACGGGTTTTAAAGGTGGAAAATGAACGAGAAGTCAAAAGAACAAGAAATTGAGAAATTAATCAACGATCTCAGTTATGACGACACGCTGAAATTGATGAATTGGATGGTTAAAGAAAACAAAAAAGAAACCCTCAATCAAAAAGCAAAACCAAAAAAAGCCACACCCAGCGACGATGCAATGTTAAGGCGTCAAATTGGGATGAAATAGGAGTAACACCATGTCAGGATCAATCGGAAAAAACCTAATGAGACAGGCGATATTTACTAGTGGGTCAGAAGTAAAAAAACAGAGTGATTCCACAGGTAAAAGTGACGCAGTAAAGGGATTAGAAGCCCTATACACAAAAGCTGGAGTAGTTGATAAAGGATTAGCTGCCGTTGTGATGAGTAAACTTGTCGGAAAGATTGAAAGAGACATGGGGAAATGGATCGGCAGTAAAAAATATGCCCAAGATGACCTGAAATTAGTACTATCAGAACTCAGAGACTCAATGAAGAGCGCAGGGATAGAGTTGGATCCCAAGGTAAAAGAAA
Organism: uncultured Candidatus Marinamargulisbacteria bacterium; assembly: GCA_964652635.1. Taxonomy (GTDB): domain Bacteria; phylum Margulisbacteria; class Marinamargulisbacteria; order SXXA01; family SICP01; genus CAMCZW01. Next base: position 9,184 of record CAZZBY010000010.1, read on the forward strand.
AGATAGATAAATTAACAGGAACACACTCAGATCGAGCTGATTATGGAATGACTGCCAATCCAGTATTTGAGACTGGAACAGCAGGAAAAACCATCGTAGTAAAGGGGTTTGCTGTTCCAGTGGAACCTAACACAGAGGATGGGTATGAAGCTCCTCTAGGGCACAGTATCGACCCCCGTCGAGGTAGCTATGAAATAGAACCTCTGTATGATGCCCCAGGCCATGGAGAAAAACCATTACAGTGGGGGAGATCAGGATCACATCTAGACGGAAGTGGAGGGCAGACCCCCTATTCAGAATTGGGCCCCCACCAGGTACATACTGAAGAAACTGACGTAGCCTCCCGCCAAAAAACCATCGTAGTAAAGGGGTTTGCTGTTCCAGTGGAACCTAACAGAGAGGATGGGTATGAAGCTCCTCTAGGGCACAGTATCGACCCCCGTCGAGATAGCGGTGGAAGAGAATCTGAGTACGATACCCCAGACCATAGAGAAACGCCATTACAGTGGGGGAGATCAGGATCACGTCTAGGCGGAAGTGGAGGGCAGACCCCCTATTCAGAATTGGGCCCCCACCAGGTACATGCTGAAGAACCCCCCTATGTATTTCATAAGCCACGTAATACACCAGCACAGCCCGCAGAAAAGGGCGCAGAATATATCAATTGGACTAGGCTACCTGGAGTTCCCGACGAGGAGGCATAAAAGGTGCCAAATACTTAAATACACAGAAGTACTAACAAAAAATTTAATGCTACAATCAGTCTACTGTGCAAACTAGTAGACAAGACAGCCAAAAAAAACTTCTCCTCATCGACGCAATGTCTTTGGCATTTCGAGCGTATTACTCCATGCCCGAATCGATGACAGCTCCCGACGGATCGTCCATTGGGGCAGTATATGGCTTCGTGAGCATGATCATGCAAGCCTTGGACAAGGTGCATCCAAGTCATGTAGCAGTATGTTTTGATATGAAAGGCCCCACGTTTAGACATCACCTTTACGATGACTACAAGGGCCATAGACCAGCTCCCCCCGAGTCATTTATCGCTCAAATTCCGCTATTTCGATCCATTTTAGATGCCATGGGGATTAAGCGTGTCGAACAGGCCGGCTTTGAAGCTGATGACATCATCGGTACCCTGTCCGAAATCGCCGACCAAGTCCAAATGAAAAGCATTATCGTCACCGGTGACAGTGACAGCCTCCAACTCGTTTCTGACCACACCTCCGTCATGATTACCCGAAAAGGTATTTCCGACATCGTCATGCATACGCCAGAAAGCGTGCAGGAGTACTACGGTATAACATCTCATCAATTGATCGACTTTAAAGCTCTCAAAGGCGATACATCAGACAATATTCCAGGTGTAAAAGGGATTGGCGAAAAAACGGCCATTACCCTTATTAAAACCTATCATACTCTCGAAGGAATTTATCAAAATATTGACCAAGTCACTCCCAATGGCCTCCGTCAAAAATTAATCGACGGTAAGGCCATGGCTGAACTTTCTAAAATACTTGTCACCATTAAACTAGATGTCCCGATTGAACCCAAATTAGAAGACTTTGAATTTAAACCCAATTGGCAGGATATTTTAAATACCTTTAAAAAATATGCGTTTAATTCCTTGATTAGGAAATATCAGAATTATCTTCAGGTGCAGCAAAATGCCACAAATGGGGTACTTGGCGATAGTCCATATCATGGGATTACGAGTCTGAACGAGTTATCAGAAATTTTGTCGAAATTAACTTCACGGTTTGCCATCGATTTGGAGACCACATCTCTGTCGATAATGGATGCTCAAATTGTCGGGGTTGCCTTGTCCTGGAAGCATGCCCAAGGCGTTTATATCCCCCTCAACGACTACGTTATTCCTCAAGATACCCAGCAAAGCCTCTTTGATACTTCCGTGATCAAAGACCCGCTGTATAGCACAAGATTTAGACTCAATCCTTACCTAGAACAACTCAAACCATTTTTAGAAAATGCCAACATTCCAAAAACAACTCACAATGGCAAATACGAATGGGCTGTTCTTGCCAACTACGGCATCCAGTTTGCGGGTATCCAATTTGATACCATGATCGCTGCCTACTTACTCTTCCCAGGCGAACGTCTCGGATTAAAAGAATTGACCTCCCAACTGTTAGGCTGTGAAATGACTACTTACGAGCAAGTCGCGGGGACTGGAAAATCTCAGCTCCGTTTCGACCAAGTTTCTATCGACCACGCCATTCAATATGCCGCTGCCGATGCCGACATGACCTGGCGCCTTACCCAATTACTCGCGCCAATGCTCAAGGAAAAAGGGTTAGAATCCTTATTCAATGACATCGAACTCCCCACCATGCTCGTATTAGGAAAAATGGAAAGGGCAGGGGTTAAACTCAATATCCCCTACCTCAAACAACTAGAAACCGAATTTGCTCAAAAACAAATTATCCTCGAATCCCAAATCTACCAAGAAGCAGGCTCTCGGTTTAACATCAATTCCACCCAACAACTAGGAGACATCCTTTACGACAAACTAAATCTCCCCGTCCTCAAAAAAACAAAAACTGGACGATCCACAGATGCATCCGTTCTGGAAAAACTAATCGCCCATCACCCGATTGCCAAATTAATGCTGGACTATCGCACGTTAGAAAAACTTCAAAATACGTATATCAAAGCCCTCCCTCAATTAGTAAATCCGATTACAAACAAAATCCATGCTCATTTTAATCAAACTATTGCAGCAACAGGACGATTATCCAGTACCACACCAAATCTCCAAAATATCCCCATTCGCACCGAAGAGGGAAGTAAAATTAGGCATGCCTTTATTCCGTCGATGCCCAATGGCCAACTATTATCGGCCGACTATTCCCAAATCGAATTACGAATTTTGGCCCATCTTTCTCAGGATCCCAATATGCTCATGGCATTTAAAAAAGGGGAAGACATCCACCAAGCCACCGCCTCTCTCATTTTCGAAGTCCCCTTAGACCAAGTCAACAAGGAGCAACGATATCAGGCTAAAACCGTCAATTTTGGCATTATTTACGGACAATCCGCATTTGGCTTATCCGAAACCCTAGGCATTGGCCGAAAAGAAGCCGCCGAGATCATTGCCGCTTATTATTTACGATTTCCAGATATCAAAGCGTTTATGGACAAAACTATCCAATTTGCTAGGGACAAGGGCTTTGTCATGACCGAATTTGGAAGAAAACGTCCCGTCCCTGATATTCATAGTAAAAATCCAGGGCTCAGGCAATTTTCAGAGCGTATGGCCGTCAATACCCGTATGCAAGGGACTGCTGCCGATTTAATCAAAATCGCGATGATTAATATTCAAACTGACATCGAAAAAAAAGCTCTCAAAAGTCGAATGATTATCCAAGTCCACGACGAATTGGTCTTTGACGTCAGCCACGGTGAAGAGGACACCCTCAAAAATATCGTCGTTACCCGAATGGAATCCGCCACTCAATTTTCAATCCCCCTCAAGGTAGATGCCACCTTTGGAGACAACTGGCAATCTCTCTAATGAGCCGCAAAAAATCTCCACTTCGGGACTGTTGCGAAATACCTCATCTCGTCATGCTTAACTCTACCGGCTACGCTGAAGCTTCGCCCCCAAGATAGTCTGCACATTGCGATCAATTGCACACCTGGAGTATTTTGCAATAGTCCCACTTCATAATTTGAATCAGAAAGATATTCAAAAGTTCAAGTCATTTTTAGGGCAAACACTAAGAACAGCTACATACTAAATTTCGATCCCCATAAGCATTATCCACACGTCCTACCGACGGCCAAAATTTACGGCTTTTAATATACTCCAAAGGATAGGCCGCTTGAGCCCGTCCATACGGATGAGTCCACGTATCTGACGCAATTTCAATAGCCGTATGAGGTGCATTTTTAAGAACATTATCCTCCCTATCCGCCTTTCCAGATGCAATGGCATCAATTTCGCCTTTAATACTAAGCATGGCATCACAAAAGCGGTCCAGTTCGGCCTTATCTTCACTTTCAGTGGGTTCAATCATCAATGTTCCAGGTACCGGCCACGACATCGTCGGAGCATGAAACCCATAATCCATTAATCGCTTGGCAATATCTTCCACTTCAATTCCAGCTGTCTTTTTAAAGGAACGACAATCAATAATCAATTCATGAGCCACATGACCATGGGTACCGGTATATAAAATCGAGTACACATCCTTAAGACGAGCCTGAATATAATTGGCATTCAAAATGGCATGTCGTGTGGCATTCGCAAGCCCAGATAATCCCATCAACAAAATATAGGCATAGCTAATCAACAAGATGCTGCTGCTTCCAAACGGTGCCGCAGACACGGCATTGACCGCATGATCAGAACTTCTCATAAAGCAATGGCCCGGCAAAAACGGGGATAAGTGAGCAGCAACACAAATTGGCCCAACACCTGGTCCGCCACCGCCATGAGGGATACAAAACGTTTTATGCAAATTAAGGTGACAAACATCGGCACCGATATTACCGGGACTTGTC
>CAZZBY010000011.1:0-12901 GCA_964652635.1 uncultured Candidatus Marinamargulisbacteria bacterium
GGAATTAAAGCTACTGTCATTGAAGCTCAACGGGCGGTTCTCCCTCAAACTGCGGTTATTTTGACCACCTCCCTCCCTACAGGGGGAAATCCTTATCGAGAGTCTCAATTACAGCCCGAGATTAAAGTATGTTTTGGATGGGATTTATCCGAAAATTGGGCATTATCTTCCAATTTAAACTATAGCCGATCTAGTGAATCTGGCATGTCCTTTAATGAGTATTCTCAAAGCATGTCGCTTTCCTATGGATTTGCAAAGAATTGGGGGATTTATTTTGAGGCGTTTGGATTTCAACCGGACCTTTCTGGAAGCAAAAATACCCTATTTGTTAGCAGTGGCCTCACTTATTTAGTGACTGATGATTTTCAGCTGGATGCTCGTATTGGCCAAGGCCTCAATCATTTTGACTCTGATTATTTTATTGGAGTTGGGATGTCGAGTCGATTCAAGATGCTGTAGTTTGCTTGGGGGGTTTGATTTCGAGTATGATCTTTGTATCTTGAATTCATTTGATTTAATCATTATTGGTGGCGGAATTAATGGAGTCGCTATTGCCGATCAAGCAACTAAGCTGGGTAAGCGAGTTGTCTTATTTGAAAAAACCGTCTTGGGGGCTGGGGCTAGTTCTCATACCTCAAAATTAGCTCATGGTGGCCTGAGATATTTGGAATCCTTTGAGTTTGCTTTGGTGAAGGAATCCTTACAAGAACGTGATTTACTGGTTCGCACTTATCCAGATTTGGTGACGCCTCTTCCGTTTATTTTCCCGGTATATCGCACTTCCAAGCGACCGCTGTGGCAAGTTCAAATTGGGATGTGGCTGTATGATTTTTTTTCTCGTCAAGGACCATTGCCTTCGCACCGCAGGGTGACTCCTTTGGAAATTGGAAGGCTTGCACCGGGTATCCATCAGCATGACCTTATAGGAGGAGTGGTTTATTTTGATGCCCAAATGGATGATTTGGCACTAGTTCACCGATTAGCCACTGACGCCAAGCGTCGTGGAGCCGTGATTCTTGAGCATTGTTTGGTGACTCGGCTTATTCAGACTGATGGGCAAGTGACAGGTGTAGAAGTATTACATGACGGGCATCCTCTGACGTATGAAGCTCGGCATGTTATCAATGTATCGGGGGCTTGGAGCAATACGGTGATGGCCATGGATTTAGAAGCACCAAAAGTTCAGGTATGTCCAACGAAAGGGGTCCATATTCTTGTCCCTCAATTAGTTGGGGATTATGCGTTAATTTTGATGGCCCCTCAGGATGGTCGGATATTTTTTGTGATGCCATGGAAGGGGCACACTTTGATTGGCACAACGGATACTTTGTACCATGGCCCTCCAGATCAAGTCTGTGTTGAACCTGACGATTGCCAGTATTTACTAGAGGCTGCCCATTTTTATTTTCCACATTTCTCGCCAGACCCCGCTCAGATTTTGTCGAGTTATTGTGGGCTTCGGCCATTGGTGGCATCGATCGAGGAATCGGCATCAGCCATTAGTCGTGATTTTGTGATTTCGAAGTCAGGGTCCGGATTATGGACGATGCTGGGCGGTAAGTTTACCACACATCGGTTGATGGCGGAGAAGTTGCTTAGACAGATTGGCGTCACTTAGCAGAGGTGGCGCGGGGTGGCGGGGTGTTTGCGACCTCCCTAATCCTAGATTCCCAGTCTGGAAGTTCCACATCATGCTGTTCTCCATTGAGAGTAAAGGTGTATTGAATGGCCATGAGGGCAATTGTTTCATCTGGATGTGGGTGTTGTGATCCGTATAGAGTATCGCCGATGATTGGGGATAGATGGCGTGCGGCGTGGAATCTGAGCTGATGTCGCTTTCCCGTGATGGGCGTCATGAGATAATAGTCGATGTCATTATTCCTGCTTAAAAACTGAAACTTTGTGATCGCCTCTTTTCCGTCATGATCAATCATGGTTTTCCCCTTAAATCCAATTTTGTCTTGGACGATTTTGTCGTGGGCAATGGGGTCATGTTGGGGAATGGCGGCGGCATAGGTTTTATGGATGTGGCCACTTGTCATCGCTTTAAACAAGGTAATTTCGGCGGCCTTATTTTTAGGGTAAATGACGAGACCTTGTACCATAAAATCTAAACGTGTGATGGGAGATGGTGCATACATACTCCCCTGTGATTTGAGATATTGTCCCACTGCAAATGTTAAATTATAGGTTGTATTCGACCGATCTGATACTACGGTGACGGCTGCGGGTTTATCGATGATGATCCAGTCTTTGGTTTCTCTAATAATGGCATTTGGATTTAAGACATACTTTCGACCTTGATCGGGGGTGATATAGATCATGAGTGTCTCTCCTTCCATGACCGTACTTTCTCTGGAGGTAATGCGCTGGCGGTTTTTCCATACCCCCCCCGCCTGAATGAGACGCTCGGCATCCACACTGGGCAGATAGGTGGAGATGGCCTGGTGAAGTGGGAGAGATTCTTTGGTTGTAATGAAATATTTTCTGGCGTTTTGGTATTTAGAAGTCATTGGATGCAGCTGGCACTGGGACAAGAAATTGATTTTGGGTACTGACTTTCGGCCCATTGCTCCATCGAATTAATGGAATTGGAAACTCCCCATCCACAAAGTTGAGGAATCCAATCTGAACTCCACGATGCAGTTTGTCGGTATGATTGACCAACCCCACCTGAACCCCCTTGGATGTATGAGCTAAATTAATAAGCCCAATTTGGACACTTTTAAGCTCACCCGCATAGGTGAGCATCCCGATTTGAGGAGCCGTTTTAACCCCTTTGCTTTCATCATAAAATAGGGCTAAACTTACGCTGGCGGAGTTGTTGAATAGGTTGACGACCCCGATGTGAGCACCTTTGGATTGGTCGGCATAGTTGAGGAGGCCAATGCCCACTCCGGTGGTACTTTTTTGAATGTTAGCCGCAGCAATTTGAAGTCCTTTAAAAGTTTCTGATTGATTTATACCCAATCCAAGGTCAAATCCACGCACATCGTGATTTTTTGCATGAAATAAGGATAGCCTGACTCCGTGAACATCCTCTTTTGTCCATGGGATTTCGATGGGTGAATAGATACTGAATTGGAGGAAATTACTTCCGGATCGATTGGGCGTTGGGTTACTTGGCGTTGCGGAGAGGGTTGCGCCCCCTTGATTAGCTGTTACTGTTGCGTTTATTACAGGTAAATCTTGCGCAATTAAGGGGGTCATGGTCATTAATAATGCAATTACTATCGTCTTCATCATTTCTCTCCGGCTGCCAGAATTACTTTGAGAGTGTAGCATGTAGAATGAGTTGTGGTATATTTTTTATGTTGGATTTTATATCATGTTCACTCGTATTTTTTTTGCTTTTTTCGTGATTGTTTGTTTGGGGAGCTTGTCTTTTTCAGACGCTAATGTTTTTGAGATTGTCCCAAGTTCGTCTGAAGTTAGTGTCTTTGATGATTTTGATGCCCCCGTCTCTCCAACAGCGTCAAAGGTATCTGATCCGCTTCATGGCTATAACTATGCGATGACACATTTTAATGATGTGGCTTATAGCTATGTCTTAATCCCAATTTCACGGGGATTTGGGCGGGTCGTCCCACGTCCTGTGAGAAAGGGGATTTCAAATATTTTTAGTAATGCCTTTTTTCCGATTCGATTTGTCAATTCTCTGCTTCAGCTTAAACTCAAACGGGCTGGGGTTGAAGTGGTGAGGTTTACAGTCAATTCGACAGTGGGGCTTGCAGGGGTTTTTGATCCTGCTGATGCTTGGCTTTATCTTAAATCCACCCCCGAGGATTTTGGCCAAACTCTGGGCAATATGGGGATTGGAGGTGGCCCCTATATCGTATGGCCTCTATTGGGCCCATCCAATTTACGCGATACAGTGGGGTTAGTAGCCGATTCTTTTTTAAATCCAATTAATCTCACTCACCATATTTCAGAAAACTTGGTGATTCGGACGACTGGTGCTGTCAATGCTGTTTCTCTAAATCCTGATGAGTATGATACCCTCAGAGGGGCCTCTCTGGATTTTTATTCCTTTATTCGAGATGGCTACCAGCAAAAACGTGATCATCAAATTTCGGAGTAGTGCTTGTCTTTTTTGATTCGATTGACCCATTTTTTACAAAAACATGCTCGGTTATGCTTATTTATCGTTGTGGCATTTTTGGCATTCTGCTTTGTTTGGGCACTTCGATTTCAAATTGATGCCTCTGCTGAAACCCTTTTAAATAAAAAAGATCGTGATTATGCGATTTCTCAACGCATTGATCGCCAGTATCAACTTAATCCGGTATTGGCTTTTGTCTATCAACCTAAAGCCACCCCATTTAGCCCTCAAGGTATTCACCAAATTTCCCAGCTTAAGCGCGATTTATTAGCGGTAAAAGGAGTTGTTCGTGTCACGACCTTAGTTGATGCACCACTGTTTAATCAACCTCGTACGGTCGTTCCTCCACCAGGGTCCAACGTGACTTTATTAACCCCCGGTGTGGATATTGAACTTGCCAAATCGGAGCTGATGGGAAGCCCCCTTTATCGGGATTTATTGATTAGCAAAGATGGGTCGACGATGGGCATTGATGTCCAAGTGGATCCCCGGTATTTATCGACAGTTAAAACCAAGCATATTTTAATGAAGGAATTGCGTGGAGTGGTGACTCAATATCGGGTATATGGAAACTCGTTTCTTGGGGGATTGGAAGTCATTGCCGATGACATGATTTCGTATATTAATCGAGATTTGGTACTTTTTGGGTCTCTGATTTTTATTAGTATAATCCTTATTTTGGCCCTGATCTTTAGACGGGTGAGATGGGTCTTTTTGACCGTTGGCTGCTGTGTGGCCGCCTTAATTTCGATGACTGGCTTTTTAGGTCTGTTTGGATGGAAAGTGACGGTGGTGTCCTCCAATTTTATCTCTCTTCAAATTATTTTTACAATGGATCGGATTATCCACCTCGTCACACGGTATGAGGAACTCTTGTTGCTTTATCCTGACGAATCTCCAGATCAAATTATGGTGCGAACGATTGAGTCTAAATTTGTTGCCTGTTTTTTTGCAGATTTCACTACTATTATTGGATTTGCTTCTTTGCTTGCCAGTGGGATTACCCCGGTCATTGCCTTTGGATTGATGATGATTATGGGAATATCGCTTTCCTTTGTGCTCACGATGGTTTTATTTATTACTGTCCTTTCGATTTTACCTCGCATTACCGAAAATACCCGTTCTGTGCGTAAGCTTCCGGTGCGATCTGTGGCCCGATTTACAGATCGATATCGTGGTGCCGTACTTGTATTTGGGGCTGTCATCCTTATTTGGGGGATTGTCGGAATGTCTAAATTGGAAGTTGAAAATAGCTTTATTAATTATTTTAAAAAATCAACGGAGTTACGTCGTGGCTTGGAGTTTTTAGACAACCATTTAGGGGGGACTACCCCATTGACCATTACCATCGATGTCAGCAACTTGTCTCAGGCTCAGCAAGCCCCCCCCCCTGCCCTAGCAACCTCCCATGACGCGTTATTTGATGATTTTAGTGATGTCACTGCCAAACAAGCTGCGGGAAATCCCAAGGCACTTACTCTTGAAAAAGTACAGATTGCTAAAAAAGTACAGGAGTATTTAGAGTCTCAGCCCTCTGTTGGTAAAGTCACATCGATTTGGACTACTGTTCAAATGGCTGAAACAATTACCAAGGGGCCCATTGGAGATTTTGAGCTTGCTGTCCTTAAAAATACCCTTCCTCCATCTCTTAAAACCCAATTATTGGATTCGTTTTATTCGGAAGACCGCCAAGAACTTCGGATTACTCTTCGATTATTGGATTCGGATCCCAAATTGAGGCGCAACGTCTTCCTCAAGCAAATTCGATATGATTTAGAGCATCAACTGGGCTTGGCTCATGATCAGTTTCAACTCAGTGGTGCCATGGTGTTGTATAATAATATTTTGCAAAAATTATTTGACTCTCAAATCTTGACTTTAGGGAGTAGCACCTTAATCCTGGTGATCGTGCTATTTTTATGGCTTCGAAATTTTGGGCTTGCCGTGATTCTCTTAGTCCCCAATCTGTTTTCGGTGACAGCTGTTCTTGGATTTATGGGCTGGTTTCATATTCCACTGGATATGATGACGATTACGATTGCCTCTATTTCGGTGGGAATTGCCGTTAATAATGCGATTTACTATGTATATCAATACCGTCGCGAATTTTTAATTGATCATGAGCCTGTGGGGGCAATGTTTCGGACTCATTCTTCGGTGGGAACAGCCATTACATTTAGTACGCTCACGACTTGTTTTGGCTTTGGAGTATTAGTCTTTTCTAATTTCATTCCTAATATTATGTTTGGCGTGTTAACCATCGTTGCCCTTGGGGTTGCACTCCTCTCCACTTTAACAGTGATGCCTTTATGTTTACTCATTTATAATTCGATTAAATGGCCTGTCATTAATTCATCCAATTGATGACACTGATTATTCGGATAGCACGGCTTATTCAACGACATGCTCGTTTTGTTTTGGTGCTTTTATGTTTATTTTTAGCTGCATCTTGCTGGTGGTCACTTCGACTTCAAATTGATGCATCCGCAGATACTTTGTTGGATCCTCATGATCAGGATTATGCGCTCTCCCAGGCCATTGATCAGCGTTACCATCTCACCCCCTCTCTGGTCATGGTATTTCGTCCTAAAAATGGACTATTTACCCCTCAAGGACTTGAACAGATTGCGCAACTAGAGCGAGATTTACTCGCTGTTAAAGGGGTTGTGACCACAACGACGATTTTGGATGCGCCGTTGTTTGCTCAATCCAATGTAGTACACCCATCTGTCGGGTCTGATATCACCCTGTTGACCCCCGGAGTGAATATCCCTCTGGCCCGGCATGAATTGACCTCTAGCCCGCTCTATCACAATTTATTCATTAGCCAAGACGGGACTACAATCGGAGTAGATATCCAAGTTGAAGCCCCGTACTTGTCTGATTATAAGGCGAGAAAAGTATTGGTACATCACTTGCGAAATGTAGTGGATCATTACCGACATGATGGCGATGCATATCTTGGCGGATTGGATGTTGTGGCTGATGACATGATTTCGTATGTCACCCGTGATTTGCTGTTATTTGGAACTCTGGTATTGATCTGTATTGCGGGGATTTTAATGGTCGTTTTTAGGCGGTTGAAGTGGGTACTCCTCACGATAGGAATATGCTTAGCGGCTTTAGTGGTCATGACTGGTATCTTAGGCTTGGCGGGGTGGAAAGTGACCATTGTTTCCTCTAACTTTGTGTCACTTCAAATTATTTTTACGATGGACTTGGTCATCCACTTAATTATGAGGTATGAGGAGTTACTCGAGCGTTATCCAGAGGAGTCCAATCATGAGGTGATCATCCGAACCTTGAGGGATAAATTTAGCCCAAGTTTTTATGTCAGTTTTACGACGGTCACAGGATTTGCCTCATTATTGACTAGTGGAATTGTTCCTGTGATTTCATTTGGATGGATGATGATCTTTGGAGTATCGGCTTCGTTTGTTTTAACCTTTCTTATTTTTATTGCGGTATTATCGTTACTTCCCCCTAGTTCTGGGAATTCACGATCGATTAAAAGTCTTCCGATTCGGGAAATTGCCCGTTACATCACATATTACCGTGGGAGGATTCTCTTCGTCGGCGGCCTGCTGCTGATCCTGGGCATTGTGGGGATATTTAAGCTTGAAGTGGAGAATAGCTTTATTAATTACTTTAAAAAATCCACGGATTTAAGACAGGGACTTGAATTTATTGATCATCATTTAGGGGGCACCACCCCACTTACGATTACGATTGATGCGCATACGCCCGCCCGTACCTCTTCTCCTCTTGCGACTACGAGTGTACAGGATGCAGTTTTTGATGATTTTAAAGAAGTTGCATCCGCTGATCGCTCTCACTCTCAATCCCTGACACTAGATCAAGTCATGATGGCCAAAAAAGTCCATGAATATTTAGAGTCCCAGCCGGCCGTCGGCAAAGTGACATCGATTTGGACGACAGTTAAAATGGCCGAAATCATCACTAAGGGCCCCGTTGGCAACTTTGAGTTGGCCGTACTCCAACATACACTCCCTCCTTCTCTCAAAACCACATTAATCGACCCCTATTATTCCCAGGAGGCCGGGGAGCTTCGGGTTGCACTTCGACTGTTGGATTCTGATCCTCGTTTAAATCGAAATCGTTTTTTACAGAAAGTGTCTTATGACTTGGAGCATCAGCTTGGCTTATCTCAGGATCAATTTCACCTTAGCGGTGCGATGGTCCTTTATAATAAGATTTTACAATCCTTGTTTCGATCTCAAATTTTAACTTTGGGAACTAGTGTATTAGTCCTGCTTGTCATTCTGATCATCTGGCTTCGTAATTTTTCATTATCAATGATTATTATGGTGCCTAATATTTTTTCGGTGACAAGCGTGCTTGGATTTATGGGATGGTTTCATATTCCCTTGGATATGATGACAATTACGATTGCCTCCATTACGGTGGGAGTTGCTGTGGATAACGCCATACACTATGTGTATCACTACCGAAGTGAGTTTTTAATAGATGGAGATAAGGTTGGAGCCCTCTTTCGTACTCATAGGTCGGTTGGTCATGCGATGACCTTTAGTACACTTACCATTTGCTTTGGATTTGGGGTCTTAATTTTTTCTAATTTCATCCCTAATATCATGTTTGGATTACTAACGATTGTGGCTATGATTGTGGCTCTTTTATCTAATTTAACCATTATGCCGCTATGTTTTTTACTTTTTAATCCGATTCAACTTCCGTCTTCACAACGCTCTTATTACACTTCTCCCTAGCCTCTCGCTGGATATTCGTAACTGTGGTAGGCTTTAGATGCCTTTATGGGTCAACTTTACTTTTTTGGAGTTCTACTTATGTTTAAACGCTGCTTTTTAATTTTGATTGCCTTAATGGTCATGGGACTTCGTCATCATGTCATTGCTCAGGCTCCTCAGGAGGCATTTCAGCTGGTTAAAACAACAGTGACTGATGCCTTGAAAATTATTGATAACCCCAAGATTGCCTCTGCCAACAAACGAAATATGTTAGGGACTTTGGTCTCTCCATTTTTTGATTTTAAGACGATTACAATGCTTACTGTCGGAAAAGAATACTGGGGTACTATTTCTCCAGCAGATGCACAGGCCTTAACCACCTCTTACCAACGTTATTTAATGAAATTTTATCTGGATAAAGTTATTCAGTTTTCTACCGGAAAAGTGACCTATGGTGCCCCTATATCGGTTTCCGCAACGAAAGCTCATATTCCAGTGACGATGACGGGGGATGGACGTGATTACAAAATGCTGTATAAGTTGTACTTTAAAAATGGCTGGAAAGCCTATGACTTTGAACTGGAGGGGGTCAGTGTCATCCAGACTTATCACACTCAATTTGAGCCGTATCTTGAGAAAAATAATATTGCAGGATTGCTGAAGGTTTTAAAGTAATCCATTTGTTCTGCTTGGGGTGTGATGTCAATTTATACTGAAAAAGTAATTTATTGGTTGGACTATCATGAGTATTCCCGCATGCATTGGTTGGATATGGCCAAGGAAGTGTTGGCGGAGGTAGATTATCATCTTGACGAAGCCATCCCAAAATTGGCCCATGTCCTCCATCAATTTCATATTACGTATCAAAATGCCGTCGTGAAACGAGACAATTTACTTTATGACTTGATTGATATGGCCTATGATCAAGTCGATTGGGAAGCGGTGGCTAAGACACGGTATCGGTTTTTGGAAGCGAAGTAGGCTATTCTAATAATTTTTTATTTTCTAGTTTTTTGGTTTGGTCGGCGCACTCTAACAAACGCTGGTCGTGGGTGACGATGAGGACGGCACTGGTTTTGGCGATTTCAGTGATTATCTCTTTAAAGCTATTGGTATTCACATCGTCGAGGTTGCCAGTGGGCTCGTCGCAAATGACAAGTTTGGGATTGTGGATGATGGCCCTTGCAATGGCTGCACGTTGCTTTTCTCCACCAGAGAGCTGTGTCGGGTAATCGTTAAGCTTGTGAAGCATCCCTAGCTGCGTTAAAGTGGCTACGATGCGATTTTGGACATCGCCCTTGGTGGTGAGTTGAAGGCGTTTTCTAGTGTCATCAAAGGCTAATGCGAGTGCTAAATTATCTTGAATGGTCAGGGTGGGGATGAGGTGAAATGACTGAAATACAAATCCAATATACTCTCTAATAATCGCCGATTTTTTAGAGTCTGAAATATGGTAAATGGAGTCTTCTCCAATAATCACTTCCCCTTGTGTGGGGGTTAAAAATCCACCCAATGTATGCATTAGAGTGGATTTCCCAGACCCCGATTCGCCAATGACGACCGTAATGCCGGGCTCCTTAATCGTCAGGGAGATTTTGTCGAGTACTGTGACGAATTTGCCCCTGTGATTTTTAAATTTAACGACGAGCCCTTTTGCTTTGATTAAGCTCATGATGACGATAATACCTCGACAGCGTCTTGTTTGGCTGCTTTTGCAGATGGGATTAGAGCTGATACAAGGGTTACACCTAAGCTAAATAAGATAATCATGCCAATATTGTTGGGATGAATACTGATGGGAAGCTGTTTAAAATATAACCCATCTCCTGTGACAATATGAAGTCCAAATAGGGGTTCAAGTAAAGCGACGATGTCATGGCTATTGATGGCCACTACAACGCCTAATAATACCCCTAATAATGATCCTACTAACCCCCAAGTCATGGCCTTGAGTAAAAAAATCCATGCAATTTCTGTTTTTGAAAATCCCAGAGTTTTAAGAACTCCGATTTCATAGCGTTTTTCGATAGTCAAAATGGTCAGAGTTGAAGACATATTAAATCCGGCTAAAATCACCATCATCGATAGGACTAAAGTCATCATCACCCTCTCTAAATGTAAGGCTTCGAGCATGGATTTATTTTTCTCGTCCCAGGTTAGGATTCGGTAATTGGGAACAAGTTGGTCAACTAGTGCGGCTTTGAGGTGAAAGCGGTCTTTAAATTGAGAGGATGGATTGACCTTAAATGACGTAAATTGGGTGGAAATATCAAATAGTTTTCTGGCCACCCCTACCTCTATCATTACGGTTCCTACATCGACATGGTATAGCCCGCTATCCAGTAGTCCTGACACCGTCATTTCTTTATTTTTCCCTGTAAATGGGGACATGATTGAAATTTTATCTCCAACTGATACTCCATATTTTTTGGCGATTTCTTTACCAATCACGATATTGGTATCATCAACTTTAAATATTCCTTTGGATACAATAGGATCGAGCTGGGTAAAGCGGCGTTCTCTTGATTGAACAATACCGATTGCGACGACCATGGTCACTTGATTGCCAATCGTGAGGACGGCTTGGGACTCGGTAACCGGCGACACATGATCCGAACCTACAGTATGATCCAGTAAAAATAATGTTTTTCCGTCATCTCTTTGATCTAAAAACCCATCAATGGTGATCTGACCATCAATCCCAATGAGCTTTTGAGTAAACATATCTTCAAATCCCATCATCACAGATAGGACAACGACTAATGTGGCAATGGATAATGCAATACTTAAAATGGACCATCCTGTTTTTTTAAATGGGTTGGATTCTTTTCGCGTAATCCATAGATAACGGATGGCCGGTGATAATCCATTCATTTTTTAGACTCTCTTGATTGATTTGTAGGGTTAAGGGTACCATCAATAGACTTATTTCGACTAACGATAGGAGTTATTTATGATGATATCGGCACGTTATTACAGAGTTTTATCCGTATTTTGTCTTGCGCTTGTCCTATGTGGATCTGTCGGATTACAAGGATGTAAAAGCGATAAGCAGGATCCGACTACAAATCCGCTGACAGTTGGTGAGGTTAAACGCACTATCGTCAAAGGTCAAACTAGTCAAAGCGAAATTATTAAGACATTTGGGTCCCCCAATATGGTTACTCGTAATAAAAAAGATTTGGAGGTGTGGAGCTATAGTCGAATGTCATTTGACTCTAAAAAATCAGATTCTTTCGCTGGCTTTTTCTTTGTTGGCGGCAGCAAAGCTACCTCTAGCCAAGCATCAGCGTCTTTCGATTTAATGATTACTTTCGATAAAAATGATGTCGTTGTAGACTACGAAGTCATCCAAACTAAATATTAATTTTTTGAGGAGTTATTGAGTATGAACAAAAGTATTTCTAAATGGATGACCATCGTGGTAATGTCCACATTATTGATGGTGGTTTCAGGTTGTATCCAACAACAACCTCCTCTCTCTCCGCTTCAAAAACGGCAGATGAGTACCCGCATGGTCGAAGGTGATTATGACAATGTCTTCGCAGCCACAATGACCGTCATTCAGGATCATGAATATGTACTCAAGCAAACCAACAAAGAAACAGGGTTAATCACTGCCGAAGTGAATAAAGATGCCGGTTTTACATCCAAATTTTTCACTAGCAACAAATATGGATATACCGCTAATTCTGGAACGAAAGTCGAAGTCAGTGCAGTTGTCTCCAAAATTAACCCTACTAAATCTGAGATCCGGCTTTCGATCGAAGAAAAAGTATATAACAGCAATGGCGGAACGACCTCTTCTACTCAGTTATACGATGTTGAAACATTTGGAACCATGTTTAATGACATTACTACCGAAGTCAAGCGGCGTGAAGCCTTAGGGCGATAGTTTAGTCTCAGCTTTGCACAAGTAAATTTGATCCTTCAAAGCCGCTCTTTTTATGGGCGGCTTTTTTTGTTGGGGTTCTGGCTTTTCTTACAGAATAAGGGACTGTTGCGACATGCCCCAGGTGTGCAATTGATCGCAATGCGCAGACTATCTTGGAGGCGGAGCTTCAGCGAAGCC
>CAZZBY010000012.1:0-12738 GCA_964652635.1 uncultured Candidatus Marinamargulisbacteria bacterium
AAAACTTCCTGATTTTTCTGTTAGCTCCTGATCGCTGGGTTTCGCAGAGGTCTTTTATAATTTTTTAGAGTGAGCATGTGTCTGCGTTTGGTCGTTTTTTATCTGTCATGGCTGTGTTAGATTAGCTGAATGTCTTTTATCCATCTGCATTGTCATAGTGAATATTCCCTTTTAGAGAGCCCGTTTCGGATGGCGGATTTGGTTTCGGCTGCGAAAGAGATGGGGATGCCTGCTGTTGCGCTTACTGACAACGGCGTCATGTATGGTGTGATTGAATTTTATTTGAAAGCTAAGGAAGCAGGGATTAAGCCGATTATTGGCTGTGAAGTGTATGTGGCGACTGATATGCGGGCCAAGGAGCGTGGGTTTGATCGGCTGATTTTGCTGTGTAAGGATTACTCTGGTTATCAGAGTTTAGTGAAGCTGGTGACGGAGTCTCACCTTGAAGGGTTTTATTATAAGCCTCGGGTGGATTTAGCGTGTTTGGAGAAATATTCGGCGGGGTTGATTGCGATTTCTCCGGGATTAAATGGGGTGATTGGATATCCGTTGCAGCGGCATCAGATTGATGTGGCAACAGAACGGGCTGTGAAGTTGAAGGCCATGCTTGGTGATGATTTTTATCTGGGTGTTCAGCGGGTGGGGGTGTCGTTGGAAGAGACGGTGAATGAGAATACTCTGAAGCTTTCTGTGGAGTTGGGTATTGGCATTGTGGCGACGAATGATGTGTATTATGCGAAGGCTGCTCAGGCACCGTTGAGGCAGATTGTAAATTGTATTCAGATGGGACGGCGGATTGAGGATGATACGCGAGGGCAATTTTTGGGGCGGGACTCGTATTTTAAGTCGGCCGATGAAATGGCTAAGTTGTTTGAAGATTTGCCTGAAGCCATTGAGAATACCGTTAAAATTGCTGATCAATGTAATGTCACTTTGCAGACGGACCAGGTGCATTTGCCCAGGTTTGAATGTCCGGATGGTCTGACGGTTGAAGCGTATTTGGAGCACTTGGTTGAGGAGGGAATTTCACGCAGGTATCCAGGGCGTGAGGCGGAGGTGCGGGATCGGGTTGTCTTTGAGATGTCTGTCATCACTAAGATGGGATATGCACCGTATTTTTTAATTATTTATGATTTTTTGGATTTTTGTTTTAAGCAAGGGATTCCCGTAGGGCCGGGACGAGGGTCGGCGGCAGGATCGATTGTCGCGTATGCGTTGAATATTACGAATATCGACCCGATTGAATATCACCTTCTGTTTGAGCGGTTTTTGAATCCAGAACGGGTGTCGATGCCGGACGTGGATTTGGACTTTTGTATCCGGCGTCGCGGTGAAGTGATTGAGTATATTGTGAAAAAATATGGAGAAACTTGTGTTTCTCAGATTATTACGTTTGGGACGATGGCGTCTCGGGGGGTGATTCGGGATGTGGGGCGGGTGTTGAATGTGCCGCTTCAGGATGTGGATCGGATTGCGAAGTTGATACCGTCGACGCCGGGGCAGTATACGAGTATCCCTGAGGCGATTGAGCAGGTGCCGGAGCTTAAAAAGCTGTATCAAGATGAGGATTTTAGGGAATTGCTGGATATTGGGATTCAGTTGGAAGGAGTGGCACGGCATAGTTCCACTCATGCGGCTGGAGTGGTGATTTCTCGGGATCCCCTGTCGACGGTAGTGCCTCTTGCGCTGAATGATGGGCAGGTAACGACGCAATATGCCATGACTGAGCTTGAAAAAGTTGGCCTTCTTAAGATGGATATTTTGGGTTTGCGCAACTTAACGGTCATGCAGGATGCGTGTCGATTGATTTTGAGTCATCGGGGTGTGACTTTGGATTTAAATGCCTTGGATGTTCGGGATCAAAAAACTTATGAGTTGTTGTGTACGGGTGAAACGGCGGGGATTTTTCAGTTGGAAAGTCGGGGGATGCGGCAACTTATTAAGGACCTTCATCCAACGGTGTTTGAGGATATTATCGCGTTACTTGCTTTGTATCGTCCGGGGCCGCTGGGTTCGGGGATGGTGAGTGAATTTGTGTCGAATAAATCGGGTAAAACTCGGGTGAAATATGAGTTGGATATTTTGGAGCCGATTTTAAAAGATACGTATGGAATGATTGTGTATCAGGAACAGGTTATGCAGATTGCGAGTTCTGTTGGCGGGTTTAGCTTAGGGCAAGCGGACATGCTGCGTCGGGCCATGGGTAAGAAAAAGAAAAGTGAAATGGATAAGATGGCTGATGCGTTTATGTCGGGGGCTCAAGATAAGGGTATTGATCAGGATAAAGCGAAGCGGATTTTTGAATTATGTTATAAGTTTGCAGAGTATGGATTTAATAAATCTCATAGTGCTGCGTATGCGTTGATTTCGTTTCAGACGGCATATTTAAAGGCGCATTATCCTGTTGAATATATGGCAGCACTGCTGTCGAGTGTGTTGGGGGTGAGCGATAAGACCTCGCTTTATGTTGATGTGTGTCGCCAGATGGGAATTGTGGTACTTCCACCTTCGGTGAATGAGTCGTTTTCGGATTATACGGTGGTGGGGATGTCGATTCGGTTTGGATTGGGGGCCATTAAAAACGTCGGTGAAGGCGCGATTGAAAGTATTGTGAATGAACGTCAGGCTGGAGGGATGTTTAACACCTTGTCTGATTTGTGTTTGCGTGTGGATTTGCGTCAGGTGAATAAGCGTGTGCTGGAGAGTTTGATTAAAAGTGGGGCGATGGATGACTTGGGGGATCGTTCAAAGCTGCTTGCGACGTATGAACGAGTATTGGATCATGCTCAGACGATTTTGAGGGAACGGAGTAATGGTCAGACGAGTATGTTTTCTCACATTGGAATGGGAAATGGTGTCCAATTTGTGGAAGATATAGATGATTATGATGTGTTGACCAATGAGGAGCGGTTACGTCTGGAGAAGGAGCTTTTGGGGCTTTATATTTCGGGGCATCCGCTCGAAGCTTATCGTCAACGGATTGAGGCGATGCCCTTTAATTTGGCCAAGTGCACACCGGAAGATGACAATAAAGTTGTCGAAATGATTGGGATTTTGTCGGATTGTAAGCGGGTGATGACGAAGTCGAAAAGCGAAATGCTGCTTGGGACTTTGACTGATTTTAAAGGGGATATTCGGGTCCTGATTTTTCACAATGATCAGTTTGAAGATCATGTTCAGCTGTTTAAAGACGATTATGTGGTGAAAGTGCGCGGGCGGCTTCGGATTTTGGAGGATGAGATGTCCTTAAGGTGTGATTCGATTGTGTTATTGGATTCGTTTGTTCATCAACGCCAGTTGCATGTGGATGCAGCATTGTTGGATGATTTGGCGTTATTTGAAGAATTTAAAAATATTTGTCGAAGTCACCGTGGAGTGATGCCGGTATTTTTTCATGTGGGGGATCAAACGATATTAGCCCATAAGCGGTATTGGGTGACGGATGATGCGTTGTGTTTGGGGCAGATTGAAGGGGTGTTTGGGGCGAATTTGACTTGGATTGCGACTTAACTTCAGTATAACCTTTTTATTTTACTTCTTAACTGGTGGCGGTATCACTGGGTAGTGCTGGCTCAAATCAATAATAGTCTTCTCTATCTTCTTCTGGTCAGACTTTTTATCGAGTAGTACCCTAAAATGAGCAACCTCCTCTTCTGACACCTTATACTTGGGCAAGATATCTACCACGTTTCGAAAAATTGTCAAAATTGGGTTTAGTTGAGAATCGTCCATAAACCCACAGTGGTAAATCGTTGTTGCAGTATGCAAAAATCTTAAAAATAAAGGAGTTACAAAAATATGAGGATACTCCTCAAGAAGGGTAGTTAAAAACATGATGATTTTATTGGCTGATTCGGGATTTGTTTTCCAATCTATGAAAAACCCACGATAAAGTCGAGAATCAGGATCGGTATTTAAGTATTCTGATGTCATCAAAAAATTAGGATTTAATCCATTAAATCGTATTAAATACAACAATATGTCATAGCGCATATTATCCACTAAAATACGAGGTATAGAGTAGGTGCCACGAGAACTAGTAGTATAATATTCAGTATATGTACTACGGATATCCCCTATTGAGGGACTGATAAAAAATCGAAACTCTTGAAGCGTTCCCTCAAACGGCTTGCCTAACCAGATTCCAGACGTGGCTCGAAGCATGTTCAGAGATATCTTGAGCTTTTGCGGTTCGCGAAATATGTGGTAAGCCTTGTGCGACTGGAACTGCCAAAACGGTATCTTCATTGACCCTGTCTTGATAGACTCATACTGCAAAAAGGATGGGTCTAAAAATGGATACTCTTTCTGACGAAATTGAGTCAAATAACCGTCATAATCTTTGCCTCGTGACGCCATTAAATCTGCACAGGTTACTTCTGTACATATCGTTGCGTTTGGGTCGCTTAGGTTATACTGTTGCGCCAATGCGGGAGTTAAGGGAATGGTATGCCCTATCATAATACCTTGACCGATATCTGTGCCAGCCGATATTAATTTCTTAATTAAGTTCTGATGGACACTTTTTTCTATCGCAACAAAGAGAATCTTACTTAAAATCGGACCCAATCGATCTCCGCCAGAGTTTAAAAATCGAGTCAAGAATTGTTCAAGGTCTGCGGAACTCATGTTAGAAAGTTCTGATATAAAGTGTATTACAGAATTCCCGGGTGTGCTTACCGTTCGTTTGGGGTCACGGTACTCTAGTTGAGCATTAAAATCAACATAAGGGGCAAAGGCAATGATTGCTTCCTTGTTACAGGCACGACATGCTGTATCAAAAAGCGAATATTTGCCTAAAAATACCTCATGCGGATCTACTATCCGTTGGCGCTGAGTGTCATCTAGATTCTTTAAGAAAAATCCTAATAATAGGGTATTCTTTTGGTAAACTGCCAGATGACATGCGAATAAAAAATCAGGAAACCGTTCAGGATCATCCACGCATGCCACAGCATCAGGACTTGAAAATAGGACTTGAAAATATTGGCGTAATTTTTTGTTAAACTCTCTTCCATCCAATTGGCCATCAAACGTAGAACGGAGCTGTTTAAAATAAGCTAATGCGTCATCAAAACTTGTTTTAGTTTTACTGGACTTGCCTCGATGCACAGACGGGGGGGTAGCAGTTTCCTGAGATGTTGTGATTTTGATCACTAATTTCTCAAGTTGCTCTTTAAACTCACGACAAGAGGAGAGGTCAGGAACACTATCTAGCGCATTTTTGGCAGTTGATAGCTCACAATCTAGTAACATACTGGGGCTTAACTTGTTTAACCATGGATGACAAGACTTGTGCTTGACAAGTGATGTTACCCAAGAAAGCGGAGAAATCGCAAACAGAGTTGGAAGTATCTTCTCATGCTTACACACAAAGTCATGCAATTTCGCCTCTGACATTGACTGCAAAATATCTGTGACCAACCTTGATTTAGAACTTGAAGTACTGTTGGCTAAGATAAAGCTTAATTGTGGCGTAGAAAGTGAAGTGATGTAA
The DNA here is from genome assembly GCA_964652635.1 of uncultured Candidatus Marinamargulisbacteria bacterium. GTDB lineage: Bacteria > Margulisbacteria > Marinamargulisbacteria > SXXA01 > SICP01 > CAMCZW01. The sequence continues at coordinate 5,498 of CAZZBY010000012.1, forward strand.
TCCACGTCAATCGATATAAAATGACCTAATATAAAAGCCATGTCATATTCTAAAAATACCCCAGGAGACTGCATCCCTAATAGAAAGGTGTTCCACAACTCACGCGCATAGGTAGATGACAATTGATCGCTGGACTCGATACTTTTTCCTAAAAATGACAGCATCATCCCAAAAGACTCTCCAAGACATTTTTCACGTTGATGCGGTTCAAGACTACTGAAAATGCGACAAATCGGTAAAAATAAACGCTGCCGATCTGCCATAAAGCTTTTAACAACTCCGACCTTGGAAAAATGACCTTCTAAATGACCGATAATCTGATTTCGAAACAGATGTGGGAGGGGATGCTCTCGATTGTCCACCATAATACCGTGCTTAGTAAGATAAGCTTCTGGAAATACTGTCTGAACGCTAGATAAAAAATTGTAATACTCCTGAGCAGGATAATCCGCATCATGGGTAACATTCGCTACCTGATCAAGTATCTGTAAAAACTCGGATTGATTCGCAAAAGCAAGGGAACTGTGCTGGGGTACAGCCTTGGCGGGTTCATGAGAACTCATGATCTTAGATTCAGGCTGGACTCCATCTTGATGCAACCTTAAATCTGGTGACGGTAAAAACATATACCGACCATGCTTAAAAGTGATTACTTTAGCTTTACAAAGACGCTGAATGCCCTCGTTAGCCCGAGCTAAATAACTAGAATCATGAGGAGAGGGGTACATCGCAAGGGGCCATAGTCGAAATCCGTCTTCTGTGGACTGCCTTGCACAAATCATGCGAGGACAGCTCATTTCCTCTACCACTCGGTTGAGTTTATATACCATAACATCCACACCTAACCCAAACGATGGCGCATGAGGCAATGGCTTTGGAGTAGTCTGAATCAGCGCACTTAAGATACTAAACTGGGAAAGGTGAAGTTGAGTTTCAAGAGATTCCACCGGAACAATATGCTTTGCTTCTCCCATCACAATTGGCAATAACTGTACCATCACATCCGCACAATACAACTCAACAAGTAGTTTGGGGGCATTGGGAAGATGGAGCGACGATATAACTTTATGACATGACATTGATCATTACAACCTACGGAGATTATCTGTCCTATAATCAGATTATGGATTTATCTTATGTGTATCTATACACTTCAAAAACCTATCATTTATCTTGGAAAGTATGTGGTTATCGGTTGTGATTAATGATAAATTTCAGCCAAAATTAAGGACATTACCAAATCAGGTTTGGCTTTACCCTGAGATTGTTTCATAACCTGTCCCATCAAAAAATTAGCTGAGGCTGATTTACCAGATTTTACTTTTTCAACTACATCTAGATTTTGAGAAATCACCTGGCGTACAATTTTAAGTAATGCTGATTGATCTGAAATTTGACCGCCTCCCATGGTCGCCATCAAAGCTTCGGGATCTTGGTCGGTGTCTACCAATTGAGGTAGCATCTCTTTAGCCATTTTTCCCGATAACTGACCGGATGAAATCATCCGAAGTAAACGAACAAAATACTCAGAAAATGACGCTGTTGTATGAGAAAAGCCCCCCTTTGGTTTAAGCAAGGCATTTAGATCGCCGACCACCCATTTGCAAATTTCCTTGGCAGTCACATCCTTAGACAATGTCACGCACTCCTCAAAAAAGCGACGCATTTCAATCTCTTCAAGTAAAATCTCGCAGTCCGCTCGATTGAGGCCTAAATCCTGCTGATATCGCCACATTATTTCAGCCGGTAAAGCTGGCATCTCATTGCGGATTTGGCGGATCATCTCATCGGTTAGTAACAGGGGTAGCAAATCTGGCTCTGGAAAATACCGATAATCATGTGCATCCTCTTTATCACGAAGGGGCGTTGTTGTTTGTGTATCATCATGATAATTGCGTGTTTGCTGGGTGACATACCCTCCTGACTCCAAAATGTCTTTCTGGCGAGCAAATTCAGCTGCAATAGCCCGGTCAATACTGCGAAATGAATTTATATTTTTCACTTCGCATCGTGTCCCAAATTGATGAGTACCTTGATGTCTCAGCGAAATATTGACATCCACACGTAGGCTGCCTTCTTCGAGGTTGCCATCATTGACCCCAATTGTCCGTAAAATTTGTCGCAATGTTTCTACATACGCCCGGGCTTCTGCCGCCGATCGAATATCTGGTTCTGACACAATTTCAATCAAAGGGGTACATGCTCGATTTAAATCCACCAAACTATAGGTCGAGCCGGCAATCCCAAGTGCCCCTTGATGAAGCAATTTACCTGCATCCTCTTCTATATGAATCCGAGTAATTCCGATGCGTTTAACGATACTATCTACTTCGATATCCAAAAATCCATTCAAGCATACAGGAAGTTCAAATTGACTAATTTGATATCCTTTTGGCAAATCTGGGTAAAAATAATTTTTTCGCGCAAAAACAGACTCATTTTGAATATCACAATTCAGCGCAATTCCTGCTTGAACGGCCATCGTTACAGCGTTTCTGTTTAAAACAGGCAATGCCCCTGGCATCCCCAAACATACCGGACATACATTCGAGTTAATCTCTGCCCCAAATTGAGTAGAGCAACCACAAAACAATTTCGTGTTGGTATTGAGCTGAGCGTGAACTTCCAGTCCAATCACCATTTCATAAGCGGAGTGACTCATTGGAACACCTCATTCATCTTTGGCTGGCGTAAATGAAATTGTGTTGCACGCTGATACACATCCCCAGCCTTCAACACCGTCAATTCGTCATAGGCTTTACCCAAAATCTGAAGTCCAATCGGCAGCCCTTCCTTAGAAAATCCACAAGGGATACTCATGCCTGGTAATCCCGCCATATTGGCTGGTATCGTTGCAATATCCGCCAAATACATGGCTAATGGATCCGACACATGATCCCCCACTTTAAAAGCCACCGATGGCGATGTCGGTGTTATCATCACATCATATTCACCAAAAAACTTAGCAAATCCATTTTTAATCAAGGTCCGTACTTTTTGAGCTCGAATATAATACGCATCGTAATAGCCAGAACTTAATACATAAGTCCCAAGTAAAATCCGACGTTGAACTTCCGCACCAAAGCCATCCCCACGGGACTGAGTATACATATCCCGCAAATTTGTTGCTGACATTGTGCGATACCCGTATCGCACACCATCAAAACGTGCTAAATTTGCAGATGCCTCTGCGGGTGCAATGATGTAATAAGTCGATACCGCATATTCAAACATATCAAAATCAATCATTTCAACGATGGCCCCTAAACTTCGGTAAACATCCAATGCTTTTTGGGTTGCTTCACGCACATCATCTGCAATTTTATCGCCCATCATTTCCTTGGGAACTCCAATCCGAAGGCCTTTCACATCTTTGCCTAATGCTTGTGAAAAATCTTCAATCGGTAACTCAGCCGATGTCGAATCCATCGGATCGGACCCACAAATTACATTCAAAATATGAGCTGCATCCTCTACCGTCCGAGTAAACGGTCCAATTTGATCCAACGATGATGCAAAAGCCACCAAGCCATACCGGGATACTCGCCCATAACTTGGCTTAATTCCAACAATGCCACAAAAAGATGCTGGCTGTCGAATCGATCCGCCTGTATCTGATCCTAACGATAAAAATACTTCGCCTGATGCTACCGCCGCTGATGACCCTCCCGATGACCCTCCTGGTACCCGCTCCAAATCCCAAGGGTTCCGAGTGGTAAAAAACGCCGAGTTCTCTGTAGAAGACCCCATTGCAAATTCATCTAAATTGGTTTTGCCTACTGATACCAGATGATGCTGATGAAGACGAGTCATCACTGTCGCATCATATGGGGCCACAAAGTTTTCCAAAATTTTAGATGAACATGTCGTTCGATAACCTTTCGTACAAATATTATCCTTAATCGCAATCGGAACCCCTGCCAATGGTCCCAGCTCCTGTCCAGCATCTAGCAGTCGATCTACTGCATCCGCCTGCTCATATGCTGACTCTGTCATCAACGACACAAAAGCCTTTACTTGGTGATCTACTGCATCAATACGCTGATAAATCGCATCTAAAATTTGCCGACAAGTCACCGACCGATTTTTAAGATGTTTTCCTAATTCCACTGCAGATAAAAATAAGTTTTGCATCGCGATTATCCTAAAATTTTGGGAACACGAAACGCATTCCCTTCCCAATAAGGGGCATTTTTCTCTAGCAGTAAATCAGGCTGCACTACTACTACATCATCTCTTAATCGTGTCGATTGATTGAGTGCATGGCTGGACGGTGTGATAGAGTCTACATTCAATTGTTTCAATTGATCCATATAACTTAAGACATTTTGGAGCTGTTTTAAGTACGGTTCCCTGCGAGAAGGTTCCACGTTTAAATGGGCCAATTTCATCACATGATCTAAATCCTGCATTGATAATTCGGACATTACTATCACTACTTCCTCTACTTCCTGCGCTTTCTGCGCTTTCTGCGAATATCTCTGTAGTTTAAAGCAAGAATTGTAGAGGTGCCAGACCCTTATGTGGGGACTTTTGCAAAATACCCCATCTGCATATTTTCGCTATGCTTAACTCTACCGGCTACGCTGAAGCTCCGCCTCCAAGATCGTCTGCGCATTGCGATCAATTGCACATCTGTGGTATTTCGCAAAAGTCCCATGTCTGCGGAAGTGCCGGACTCAATGATATCCTTATGTCATGGATGCTCGGCAAGAAGAGATGTGGAAACAAGAATCCAAGCAGTTAAAAGATGACTTAAGCCGTCGTCCAAAACACGTTATAAAGCGAGAAGTTGAAGTGCGGTTGCCTGGAGTACCCCTAAAGCCAAGCAAGCAGCAGAGGGTATCTTCACAAAATAGCGACAAAGCTGCCGCCTTACTCAGACATCAGCTTGGTATTTAATCCAACTGATGTCGACTTTCAAGCACTTTTTCAACATCTTTAAATGACAGTCCTCGGGCACGTAGTGTTACCATCAAATGAAAAATTAAATCCGCAGCTTCATTTTTAAGCTCGGCTACATCTTGATTTTTGGCTGCAATAATCACTTCACCTGCTTCTTCACCAATTTTTTTCAAAATCCGATCCAACCCAGATTTAAACAACTGAGTGGTATACGATCCTTCTGGCATCTCATCAAAACGATGGTGTATAAACGTATCTAATTTAGAAATAAAGCTCATACAATGACTCCTAAAAGCGATATCTCGCACTCAATGCACTATACCATGCCACTTCACTATATTTCATCTATCGCTGTATCGAGGGCGATCGAGACTTCTGTGGTATGACACTCATCTCTTGAATAGCATTTTATTTCAGTTCCTTGTATTATGAGTGGTAGTTTTGGGATGTTTTTGTCTCAAATGAATCATTATTTTTAATGGACTCAATTTTTTGAGTAACTTAGTAAGGGTTTTGTATGGTGAAAGACTTATTTAAGGGGGGAGGCAAGGCGAAAATTGTTCAGTTTTCGGATGATAATCGGTTGCTTCCAGATGGAAGTAAAATTATATATGCTGAAAGCGATGACAAGATTGTTTTGTATCATAAGGCTCCGTTTCAAGGGGTAACAACTTATGTCTATGATCGTCGGACGGGTGGAATTTTAGTGAATGGACGGGAAGGGAATAATGGCAATAAACGGCGTATGATTGAACTGGGGAGTTATTTTCTCTCCAATGCCAAAGACGATGAGTTAGTCACGTTGACAGTCCATACTAAGGGAGCTTAAGCATGGTGCAGGGTGTTCCTGGTGTTAATCCGATGTCTGCCGGTCACCGGGCTTCTGGAGTCTCTCAAGTGCCTTCTGCTGTTACGCAGACTTTTCAACGTTATCCAGCCCTTAAGCGAGTATTTCAGGCACTTAATATATTGCCGTCTCAAGTGGCACGTGTTGCGTCTCGTATTGGGGCTGATCGTACGATGGTAACGGATGGTCTTACCCAAATTCAAACGGTTCAAGTGACTGCTGAGCAAGCAAGCATCCTTTCGTCGTTAGGCTTGGCTGGTGCGGTAGTTGCTGTATCGATCCAATCTCGCGAAGAGTTGGATAAACTCCGGAAGCGTTTAGATAAGCTTAAACAACCTGATATTAGAAATCCCCATCTCCAAACTGTCTTTGGGACCCTTGGTATACCCTTTGATGAAGAAACGATTCTATTAACTGACGAAGATGGTGGTATCTTTGTGATTCGAGCCGGGTTAAAAGAGCTGGAAGATTAACCTCCAGAAAAAGGTGGTGCGCGAGAAGGGACTTGAACCCCCATGCCGTAGGCACTAGATCCTAAGTCTAGCGTGTCTACCAATTTCACCACTCGCGCATGAAGCCAGGGATTGTAACAAAGGTGTCATTTCTTGTAAATCTAAAGAGGCTCATTTATGCTAGGAGGTGCTATGATTAATATTACGGAAATCACTCCTGAGGATTCAATTACACTTCAAAAAATGATCGAATCTGCAACTCAGCTGATTAAATCGGCGCATTACCAATGGATACAAACTCCTACTATTGATACTTACAGTACCCTTTCTCCTGGATTGGGTGAGCATTTAAAGGCCAGCGTGGTTCGATTTATGGATCGAGGGACTGATAGCCTTGTTTTACGCCCCGACAATACTGCTCCGATTGCTAGGATTATTGCTAACACTCCTCCTAAAAAACCGGTTAAGCTGTTTTACAATGCTTCTAAATTTCAAAGGTCCCCTAAAACAAATGATATTATCGAAACGCTGGAATTTGGGTTTGAACTGATTGGGGACCCCTCTGCAACTGCAGATGCTGAAATTTTAATTACTCTTAGTCAATTGTTGTCTAAACTTGGGTTTAAAAATCATATCATTGATGTTGGTCACAGCGATTCTGCGAAATGTATCTCTCAAGCTAAGCGGAATGCCTTGCTGAATAATGATTTTGTCAACTATGGGGAGATTCCTGATCGAGGTTCAATCGAAATGATGACGACGATGGATAACCTCAAGAGCCTCTACAAAGCACTTAAAAATAAGCCCGAATCCGACCATATCCATTTTAATGCTGGCCTTGTCAAAGAGTTGGGGTACTATACAGGTATTATTTTTGAGGTCTATATCCCTCAATGTGGATACCCTATTGCGTCGGGTGGGCGCTATGATAGCCTGCTTAATACCTATGGCACGGATCTTCCTGCTGTTGGTGCTGCACTCAATATGAATACTATTTTGTCAGTATTAGGAAGCAAAAAATGAGCTTAGCTATTACC
>CAZZBY010000013.1:0-12733 GCA_964652635.1 uncultured Candidatus Marinamargulisbacteria bacterium
CTGAGTGCCCTGGCAACAAATCTCCAGATAAATTGAGAGCGTCCACATTAAATTGAGCAGCAGTCAGTGGCTGAGTACTCGATTGAGAAGCAAGCAGTTTAGTCAACTCGCCCATGAACGCCGAAAGTTGAACTCCATTTGAAGATAATCGACCCATTGCACTTTTCAAAATCCGTTGAATAAGAGAGGCCTTGGCACCTTCAGACAATCCCGACATAAATTGCGGAGAAAACACAGTCTTATTTAAAAACTCTCGATATTGATCTCCGTCCGGTTGAGCCGCCGGAGGTGCAGGATGAAGCTCTTTAAAGGCTTCCAAGATCACCTTTTCAGCCAAATTTGTATCATTAAGCTGAGACAAGATATTGAGCCCTTGTTGGAAAGTCGGTTGAATGACGCCACCATCGGCAATTAATCCTTTTAATGCAGTAGTCGCCGCAGCACGATGGGTGGTAGAGCGTAATAACGATGATGCTACCCCGATTTGCCCATCATTGGCGGCCATCGTCATTAACGAAGTCACGGTATCCACATCCATTTTGGGAGGAAATCTCAAAGGATGGCCATTTCGGGAATCATCCAATAATGCTGCATAAATTAAGACGGGACGTTCTGCATTTTTAGAAGTCAAAATATGCTTTGGAGGAGTCCCTGTTAAAAAAATCTGCTTTCTAAAACTAACCGAAGAATGGTTAATCAATTGGGTAGTAGTCCTATCGTCAAATACTCTCCCGGTTTTATCGGCCTGAACTAATTTCGCTAACTGAGCCCCAATCGGGGTCGTTGATGGCGGAACCACATGATCCATCATGCCAATCAACTTAGACCGATATAATGGATTCGTCATCAAATCCTTGAGGAGTTCAATTCCAACATTATCCACAGGTGGGATCGGCATAGTTTGGATTAACTTGGCAAATTCTTGTTCAAATGCAGACGAGTCTCCGCCAGGTTTAAGCTGCTCATAAGCTGCGGACTTTAAGGCAAGTAAAGTTGACAACGCCCGAGGGTCATCCATCGGCATTTCCATCATCGAAGAGGTCAACTGTACTCTAGACATCGATGGGGCTTTCACATCAGCCTGTGTAGCGGCATCTTGCGGAAGTGCCGCTAAAAAGGCCGCCTGCTGAACCGGAGCCGAATCCAAACGATGATAAATATGACCCCATAACTCCTTAACGCCTGGAGGGGGCGGCGCGGGGATTCCCTTAATAAGGTCGAGATCTTTCAAGAAACTAAGATCCTCTGAAGATTGAATGACTTCAAACAGCATATCAATGTTAGAAGAATGAACGGCAATAGAATTAGGATCTGTCCAATCAATTTCACCGTCTCTAGAGATCAGTCGATTAAGCGCATCTGCTTTTTTCTTAGGATCTGTAATATATTCTACGACACCTGCAGCTCCAGACGGGTGAACTGCCATTAAATCTACCAACCGGCTCATCTGAGCAGCATCTTTGGGATTGAAAATACCAGATCTTTCTAAAAGAGTTTCCATTAGCTTCGGATCTGGATTCCCATCAAACAGCGACATAAATTGACGCATCAGCATCGGGCTTTGATCTCGAGAATGCATTAAGGCATGGACAGGGTTTCCAACCGATTTAAGACCGCCATCCGACGATTCACCCAAAGTCGCAAGGCCTTTCAAAAACTCTGGAATGCGTGCTTTATTTGCTTGCCTAAATTCCATATCTCTGACCAATCGATTAAGTAAAACCGATGACACGGCAACACGACTTTGTATCAAGAGTCGTTTCTCAATTGGAGAAAGCTTAAGTGGAGAATTAGGGACACTAGCCTGAGCTTCAATTTTTTGAAATGCCGTAATCAAATTAAATGCACGGTCTCCGGCAGATTGAGATGGATCAAGAAGTTTACGAATGTCATCCTCTTTCATACCTCCATCAACAAGGATCGGAATCATGGCATCTAAGGTATCTGATGCCCGAGCAATCGCCTCATTGGCCTTGGCCACATTACCCCGATCAAAATGATCCTGAGCCTCTTTTGAATATTTTAAAACTTGACTAAGGAGAGAATGGGTACGATCTTCCATTTTAAGTTTTGCACTACCCAATGTTTGTAATAATGAGCCACGTTCTGCTGAACTAAGCGATTCTGAAGTCCCCACATCCAGTCGCATCTTATCGATATTGGCAGTTGTTTTAATGGGGCGTTCAGCGGCTTTGCTAAGACCATCTGCAATCAGAGTCGCTTGAGCATCCGCAGTCTCCTTAGAAAGTCCATAACACGCCGTCAGTAACGCCGAAATATGAGCGGTTAACTCACCTTTCTTTACCTTTCCTTCAGCGTCTAAAAATTGAGGAGACACCGATCCAGAGCTTAATAACACCCCGGTCGCAGGTCGTCCCCCAACATCAGCAACTCCAGTAGATACCGCCGACAGAGAAAAAGGGGCAGCCAAAAATCTAGCCACATCCGCAGGAGGAATACCATTGACTACGGGAAGTCTCGTCAAGTCATTTGCTGCAATAGCCGCCATTACTGCATTTGTCGTTGCGTCAGACACGGGTCCAAAAGCTTTTCCTAATTCTGCTTTTAATTCCGCTTTGGCCTTGCCCATATCTCCATTAAACCGGGTAGCTAACTGGGCGGTTGATGTCACAAAGGGGGGAGTAGGCACACCATCCCCGTCTACCATGCGTTGCTGAATCAGTTTTCCCTGTGTCGGTTCATATAAAAACTCAAGTAAGGCGTCACCTGTGAGAGGGAGGGATAGTCCAAGGTTGCCTGGTTGCAACGGATTTTCATAAACTGGCACTTGAACTGCACTCAAATCCGCTACAGTCACTTTAGAATCCACATCTGAAAATAACCCATTAAACTGAGTTGGATTTAACCGCATCAAATTCATCATTTCGATTCGATCTTCAGAGGTGTGAATAGTATCAAAAAGATCAGTTGCGACTTGAGTACGTTGGGAGGGGGTAGTTGCTGCCAAAAAATCTTTAAATAATTTGGTTTTGGCTAACTCAATATCTCGGGTCACACTTCGATCAAGAGTTGGGGGTAGCGATACCGTAGTAAAGGCCTTTACAATTGATAAATAAGCCTTCGGCGCATCCTTTTTAAGACGTGCAACCAGGACTGGATCACTTAAGGTCTGTTTGAGTTGACTTACTTCAGTATCGGACGAAGGAGCTGTCGCAAATCGAGCAGCAAGTGCTGCAGATTTGGCATCATCTAATTGTGAGACAGACTTAAATAAGGTATCTCGAGATTTAGATTCAGTCGTAGCCGCATGAATGAGTCGTTGAAATTCAACTGCATCATCTCGCGCGGGTGACCCCAAAGGGAGAGCCGCCGTCCAAGACGAAAATGCACGTTCAACATCCCCCAATGTTGTTGCATCTTTCATGGCTTTCGCATCCGTATTGCCAGGGGTGGTGGACTCCATAAATCGCGCCAAGCTCAATGTGAGATCACGATTAGCCGCAGGAGGTTGTCCAGCGCGGCTAAGCTCAACTCCAGTCTGCAAGACACCCTTCAATGTCTGAGGAAGTTGGGTAGTCGAGCTTGCCATCGCACGTTTACATTGCAATTCATAAAGAGATTTTAAGGTGGCATTACGTTCTGCCAATCCATCCCCAGTTTTGAGATAGTAGGCATCCTTTAACCCAGCCATAATTTCTTCATGACCAGGCTGGCCTTCCGCAGGGATTGCCGCATCTTCCAATAACTGTGGAAGATCATATGTGCCAGACGGGACTGTAAACCGCGCAGAGACGACTTGACCGTTGACTTCCTCAGTCGACACAAGCCCTCTGGTCTTTAGTTGTGCAATCAAAGGACGATTAGCAAGAAGTGTCGGAGGCACACTCGAACTCAAGCGAGCCATCATCAATCCAATAAATGGGAGAGTATCATCTACATTGGGATGCTGACTAATTTTACTCAATACAGCCATCATATCCGCATCCAAAGGCGCATGTTTGAGGTAATGGGTTAAAAAGTGAGCAAATTGCGATTTATTAGGCCCGGTAAGGAGTCTAGAAAAATCAGGAGCCGACGCTAAAGACACCATCCGCGAAAACGCAATGGCTCCAAAGCCTTCAGGATCCTCAGCTGGTGGCGTACCCGATGTTTGGAGATTTACAAGGCCTGCAAGTTCAGCCAGAGATTGGGCGTACGCCAACTGTTCTTGAGTCGCCTTAGTTACTGGCGTAGTCTCCCCTTCGGGGATAGTACTTAAGGCCTGATACTGAGCTGTCATTTGTGCAAATGCGGCTGTAGAATTGCCCGGAGAGGCGGATGCCAAGGCGGTCATGGCCACCGAAAAATCATGGAGAGGATGATCTGGAATCGCGGCAAGCTCCTTTAAAAGGGCAGTTTGTTCATTAAGTAACTTGATCAGTTCGGGCCCTGTCGCATCTCCAAAAAATGCACTGGCGATCCCATCCCTCACAATACCCGACCGAGTCGGATTATCTCCTTCAAACTCAGAATATCGGGTTTTGCCATTTTGCTCACGGACAATCCGATATTCTTTTTCAGCCGTATCAATTAATTGCTTAATGCCTTCTTTTTTATCGGCGGGAGCAGTGGCCAATTCTTCTTTCAACATTTTGAGAGTCTCTGCATGAAACAGTTCAACAGATTTTCGCTCATCAGCAGTAGATGTCGGCGTAATTGCTGTACTCGCCGATGCAATCAACGCAGATAATTGCGGAATATGATCATTCCCCGGAGCTGCGCTCACCACGCGGCTTCGAATCAAGGCTACAGCCGCTTTCCGATCTCCAGTATCCACAACCAGTTTGCGATATAGCTGTTTCAATTCAGATGGATTATCCGACAACATCCCTCTAAACGCAGTAGCTGCCAATGATTGAGCAGCACGATCTGGACTACTAATCTGGCGAAGTTGCTGACCGACCACCCCTGAAGCCCGAGCATTTACAGCTCGGGTAATGGCCTTTTGAACACGATCGCCATGTTTTTTAGCATCAGCAGTCAGTTGGGTTAAATTGACACGAAGGGGTTCTGCCAGAACCTGATTTACCGCATCTGTTTCAGCTGCGAGAGACGAGGTAAAGCGACTCAATAATCGGCTTCGTTTAGATTCATCCGATACAGATGCGCTATCAATGGCCTTGATGGTAGCATCAAAAATCAAACTTGCCGCATCAACAGTTGCATCCGTCGTTGCTCCTGGAGCTGTTGTTTGTGTCCGATTAGCTAAGGCTGCCGCCACAGATTTAGCCATGTCATCTAGCAGTTTATTTTGTTTATCTTCATCCCGAAGAGTTTCCCGCAAATAGTCCGCACCCGCCGAAGATTGCACAACCCGCAATGTTTCCAGGGTTTGTTGCTTACTTCGGGATACATCTCGGCCTGCATCCGCAATACGTTTAGAGGCGGCCTTATCCTCTGCAGAAATTTGAGATAATCCACGACGCTCTAAATCGGCTTCTCTTTTTAAAAACTCATTCACGTTTGCACTATAAATATCATCGTTGCCTTGCGTCGCTGGATCTGTCGAAAATCCACTCACATTGACGAATGTATCTTTTAAAAGTTCACGTACCCGCTTTCCTTTATCTCCTGTCTTAAATAAGGCATCTACAAACCCCCGTGCAGGGTCAGCAGCACTAGATCGAACCGCATTTTGAAGTAAAATAGATAAACCGATTAAGTTTTCTTCTTCCTCAAGGGCAGCAAGCGTTCCGTCTTTATCAGAGCTTTGAAGTGCAGCCGTAAGATCCTTTAGCGTAGTTGCTGCATCGGATTCATTGAGAACTCCACCGGAAAAGGTCAATTTTTCATTCAAGGCCTTTTGACTAAGCGCAGGTATACTTCCTTTGCCGGCGGCTTTCAATCCTTTAGTTGAATGAGGTTTTTGAATCTGACTACCCACAAACCCCTCGGTCGCTCTGCCGGAATCAATGATAGATGATAGCTCTGTAGATTCTCTAGAAAAGGTAGCGGGATCTGATGGATTATAAATCGGGTTAATCGACTCCATCATTTTATCAGTCCCAATTAATGTAGAGAGATTCACCAAGGCTTTTTTGGCATTTTCTTCACGTTTTCGATCCCCAGATGTCGAATCATCCAGTAACTTAAAGATAAGCTCACCGAGTAATGTATTATCTCTCATTAAACTTGAAAACCCAGAGGAGCCTGCAAAATCATCTTCGGTTAACCTGGAGACTAGCAATCCCACATTATCCAAGTCAATCAATGACCTCATCGCATCTTTACTACGAGTTTGCTGAAATTTAAGGCCAACTGCATTGAGGGCAAGCTCAGCCTCATCTGCACGGTCAAGTCCATCCACTGTGACAAATCGATCTCCAATAATCGGAACATGGGTCAGACCACTTCGATTGGTAATATCTTTAAAGAACCGGGTTTCATCAGAGGTAAATGTCCCGAGTAACTCATTGACCAGTTTTTGAGCACTAGAAGACTCCGAAAGCTCAATTAAATCGCCCATAATCGCTTCAAATTGATCAGGATGTTGACGCTGCAACTCTTGCAAGATTAGCCCGACATACCGTTTACTCATTTCAGCGGTACTACCGCCATACTTCAATAACTCTTCAGCAAGTTTAATCACCACTAATGCCGCTTTTCGGGTATTGGGACGACCATGAATATTGTCAGGGTCAAACGGATCAGGCTCAGAGTCGATCAGAATTTTATTAATCGAATCCACCGCGTTTTGAGCAGAGTCAAAAATAGTACGTTCAAGATCAAGCTTATTGGTCGAGTCTCGAGAGTCAAAGTCAAAGCTATCCTTTAATCCCATTGTCGCTAAACTGACAATCGCAGTCACATCATCGTCCCCCACAAATTTACGGAGGTTACGCATTAAGTCATTGGGATTTATGCCAGCCTCTTCCATGCGACTCGCATTTTCAATCAATCGTCGACTATCTGGATGTAAATTCCGTGTCGGGATAAGATGACTCAGTCCCCGATTGATCATATCTTCATTACGAAGCTGATCATCATCGGCACGGAATCGATTCGCAATCCACCGGAGTCCACGGTTAATATAGCCGCCAGAAATATGGTCATCACCTTCAGTCCCCATCATCTTACGCCACCGATGCACACTCGATGCTCTAAATCCAGCCCAATCTAACTGACCAATAACAGGGATGGCAGTCAAGACTGCAGTCAATAAGGCCCCAGGACTACCTAAGCCAAACACCTTATCCATGGCTTCGTCCCTAGTCACTCCAGATAAGCCCGTAGCAACTAACAAGATACGATCTAAAGAGTCCGCAGCACCTTTCGTTCCACCGGTAGTATAACTCGTAATCCCTTGGGTCAACGTATTGACCACCGTTCGCATCTCCTGAGTATCAGAAGCACTGCCAAACAAGGTTGGATTTTGATCCATTAATGTGGCCAGTTCGGTTAATTGAGAGCTGGTTGCAGCCAAGTCTTCTATAGACTCGACATCTTGCCCTCCACGATTTTTGATATCCTCTAACAGTTTTTCCTTACGCTGTTGCTGGACAAAAGTAGACCCGATCGACGAGATGACATCCGCTGGCAGTGCCACAAAATTCGTTTCCAAAAGAGTTTTAATCTCTTCAGGTGTCTTAGTACGGCCAGCATCGCTCAAACGTCCAGAATCCTGAATTAAGTCGAGGGTAACCATATGCTTCAAAACAGTCTTAGCTTCTGTTTCAGTCAAATGGTTATGCATTAGAATGCCAAAAATATCAGCCCTAGCATCTCCCGATTTCAGGTTGGACATCATAAACAATTGCGCTTTTTGGAACGATTCGATAATCGCAATCTCATTACGCACACTGTTGAGAGCAGACATCACAACTGCTGCTTGTTTCAAGTTGCCAGTGGTAAGTCGTGATGATGCATCAAGATCGGCTAGCTCCTGAACTAAGGCATTTCGGCGATCTAAATGATCGCTATACTTAAGCAAGTCTGGATCCGTAATCGTACGTTCAGTGATAAGTTCCGAAAATTGAACAGGAACAACTGTTGCTGTTCTCTGTTCCTGAACAGCAGTTCTCACCTGATCCAGGGTAATTCCAGAGCCCGAGTCGAGAAGAACCGTAATATATTCAGAACCAGCCTTTACCACTATAGGGATAAGCCCTGTCACAGGAGCTGCAGCTGGAGGCTGGGCAACTGCGACTGGATTCCCCTCCTCATCTAAAGTGACCTTAAATACAGCGGTTGGTCCCAGTAAGGCCTGACGTTCCTCAAGGAGTTTCTCAGTAGCTTTTTCAGACAGAGACTTCATCGTGGCATCAAGTCGTTCAAGTTCAGTGGTCAAATTCACCCTTTGGTGGGCTTGGGCTAATGCAGTGGCCACATGAGGAGAATGTTTTTGAAGAAGGGCTTTCGCTTTGTCTTTGACATCAAAGACTGCTCCTTGCGACATCGAGGTTTGCATCACAATCTCTTTAAGGGCTTTTGTTTGGGCTGCATCCAAGCCAGACTTGGTGGCCACCCCTTGAAGCAGTTTAACAAGAGGATCACTGGCTTCCGCATCCGCTAAGGCGATGATGTCGTCACTGGCTTTCGCTTTTTCAGTAAACTCCTTACTTCTAAACCGTCGCTCATGAAACGCCTTGGTAAATTTATAAAGACCATCCGAATGTCCGCCATCGATAAATCCACTCGCTTTTAAATCAGTCATCAAATCAGACGCAATGGCAGCTGCTTTATCAGAGGGCAACCCTGTAGAACGGCTAATCGAAGCGGCTAAATCCTTTTCACTAAAGATTCCCATTTTCATAATTGTTGATAATGAGTCCATGATCTCAGTAAGTTCAGCACGGGCTTGAATATTGCCGGTTTCACTTTCAGATAAACCACGATAATGCTCAAAAAATGCTTTCTGACGCTGTGGTGCTGCCGCAGCTAGCCGGTCGATATCATCCTTTGCTTTAGGAATAATACGATATTTAATCAGCTCTGGGTCTGCACCTTCGGCAGGTTTAATGGAGGCCTTCTGAATCATCCCCTGAGCTTCCAGCTCAGCGATGTCTTCTGCGGTGAGTCCCATACCGGTCAGCTGTGTTCCATCCACCATTTCAACAAGGCCTTCCTGAGCTTTACGCAAGCCCTCAAGCATTTTTTTAGCACCACCACCATTGCCATCAGAGCCTGTTGCAATAAATTTAAGATCTGCACGTTGGTCATTCACCACAATTTCTTGAAGTCGCGCATCTGTGGTCACCAACGCATTAAAGGTATCCTTTTCATTATTCAAAATTGCCGCATTTGTCTGAAGTGCAATCGAAAACATCATCCGATCCATAAACTCGCGACCTTGTCGACGCTCCTTCAGTTCTTTATAACCAGGTAGTGGGTCTGTCGGTCTAAAAGTACTAAAAAAGGGAAGGAAACCAAATAATCCGCGTCGCTTAAAAAATTCACCAGTTCCACTAAGAAGCCGACTAGGAGTTGTAATTTTATGTTCCTTCATATGCTCATCTCGGGCGTCAATTTTACCCTGAAGTTGGACTGCAATCCGCCGGATTTCAGCTTTTTTACCTGCTGCGGTGGCCACATCCAATGCTTTCTGGTCCCTCGCAATCCCAACATTCATCAGCATCAATTCATTTCGAGCTTCGATTTCATCTTCAACTCTTTTAATCTCTTCCTGATCTTGAGGTGTTGTAGCCTTCAATTCGGTCAACTTATGACCAAGATCTGCAATGCGCTTACCGTTATCCTTAAGGGATTGATCTCTGGAAATATCTCTGACATTTTTACCATTACCAAAGATAAAATTTCGAATACCAGTTGCGATTTTTAGACGAACATCTTGATGCTTAATTTCCCGCATCACAATTTTTTTGACATCCAGGTTAATTCCAAATGCACTAAAATTAGGGATAACTAGTTTGGACATTACATCTTCAAAGGTGACATTTTTTCCTTTGGTTGCGGTATTTTGAGCCGCAATGACAGCAAATAATAGGCTCTGCTCAAGCTCACGTTTTTTCTCAAGGATTTGATTATCATTGATACCGCCAAGCGATTTCAGAAACAGTGTTACACCTGATTTAAAGAGGTTAGACATCGTTTTAAAGTAACGTTCCTGTGCCTTGGTATTTTTCGCAAGGGCCGTATAACTTCCCGCATCCAGTTTGGCAATTAAAATTGCATTTTCAAGTTCGGCAGTGGGAATAACACTCACTCCCCCAATGCTAGGGTCCAACGCAAAGTCATGCATCACATTCTGACCTTCAGTAAGGGTCATCATCATGGCCGAGGCGTTGGCATCCCCCGCCATCGACATCATATTTGTAGTTCCCTGATCGGACGAATCCGAAGGCTGAACCATCGATGGCGCAGCAACTGACATCAACATTTCCGCCAATGTATGACTCACGATATTACTCAACTTATCAACCAAAGCAAACATCCGTTCTTGTTGAAACGCAATGCGAGCCTCTTCGTTCATTTTATCAGCACTTCGCGTGGCTCCCGGATCTCGCTTACTGCCATATTTAAGTTGATTTCGAGTTTCTTGAAGTTGTTGAGTTTTCTCATCTAGTTTACCCTGAAGGGCCTGAATTTTTTTCTTAGGTGCGCCCATTGTTTTGGCCGCTGTGATTTGTCCTTTTAAGGCATCAACCTGCTCACCTTGTTGAACCTCAGTCTTTTTCAGCTTATCAAGCTCTTTTTCACGTGCTTTCACTTTTTTTCGAAGTGTTTCTTGATGGGCTTTGCGTTCAACTCCATGTTTTTCCTTATAGAGACTGTCATCTAGCTTAGATCTGGCGTTCTTAACTTTCTGTTCTAGCTTTTCAATTGCCTTAGGCGATGGAGTGGCCGCATTTTTAGCCGTAGCTAAGTCCGCTTTAGCAGACTGAAGAGCCTCTTGTTGATCTGCCGTCTTCTGGGCACGCTCAGCTAGTTTTTTTTGGGCCTTCGCTTCCATTTTTTTCAGCTTTTCACCCCAACCTCCAGCCCGAACAGTAAGTTCACGTTGATTGAGTTTAAGTTCTTGTTTTAACTTTGCAATTTCTTTAGGGCTTAAATCTTGCCCTTTTCGACCCTTTTTAGTATCAATTTGTTTCTGAAGATTCGTATTACGTTTTTCTAGCCCTTTGATTCTATTTTCATTGTGTTTAACATCTTTTTGAAGCTTCTTAACACCTTCCTTAGTGGCCCGCTGCTTAGCCTCTTTCTTTTTACGAGCTTTCGCCATTCCTTTCGCCATTCCCGCTTTAACCCCTTGCGATATCGTATCTGTAATCGCTTTGGTCAACTTTTCAATGTTTTGATTCCGCTGATCTGCCAACGCTTGAACGCCCTGAAAAATCAAGCCAACCGACGACAATTGACCTTGTTTAAGTCGAGATAAAACACTGCTCATGGACCGATACGCTTTAGCCGAGTCCGTACCGCTCAACTCCGACGCAGCATCCGCCTTGGCATCCATCTGAGCGGAGACAATATCATTAATAATTTCCATTCTACGGGCTGCACGTTCAATTTTAGTTTTGGCTTGTTGCTGAGCCGCCGTATTAAACACTGCACCGCCACCCGTAAACTTAATTTGACTACTATTCATTCCCAAGTCAGTTTGTTCTGTACTCTTTTTCCGACCAGCGGTATCCGAATTACCCTTCACTAATTTTGATTGCAGGGTCGAAATATTTTTATCGGTTTGTTCTAATGCCTTAAGATCATCTTTAGTAGCCGTACCGTTTTTTTTCTTTTGTTCTAAGTCGGCTTTTTTCTGTTTTTCGACATTGAGGCTTTTTTTATCTTCAGGGGATTCATGCTGATAATTTAAAAACTCCGACTCCATTTTAGGCGTATGACGCTCAGACATTAGCCCAATCATCGCCACCGTTGTATTTCCAATAGCCTGAGCCAAAATCTTGGCCACTTGACCAGCGACAATCTTTTTATATAAATTCACATATTTATCTCCGCCGCCTTCAGCTGGGTCGGCAGGACCCTTTTTAGGGTACTGAATAAACGCAACTCCAATTGCGGCCATCGATGGAGATTCTACAGACAGTGACAGCAGGGATCCCTGAAATACGTTATTTGCTTCGGATCGTGCCGCAAATTCTTGAATAATATCGTCGATGGCTTCAGCCTGAAAACTATTATAGCGATCGACTAAATTCATACTCCGTTGAAACATGTTAGCCTGACTGGCAAAGCTTCCCATCTCCTTCAGAGCAGTTTGTTTTTGTTTATAAAGGGACTGTAAAATCATTAATAAAATCACCCGAAGTGCCCCAATTTTAGCCAAATCCTGAGTTGCCTTAATTGCTTTTTGAAAATCAACGGATGTCATTGGAAGTGCAGTTGGCTTATAAGGGTTATCCCGATTGGACTCATAAAGGGTCTGCATCAGTTTTTTTTCATCATTTTCCCAATTGACCCAGCGTGCAAGCGAGGCGGCTTGATGTTTTTTTTCATGGATCTCATATCCTGAAGCTACAGCAGGATCAGAAAGCCCCCCTGGCCATAGAGTGTCTTGTTTATTTTTATAGTAGCTGTTGACGGTACTCACAAGAGCTTCAACTGTTTGAGGCTTATCAAAAGCAGTAGTCTTGAGATTAAATAAAGCATGTAAATCTTCATCCAAAAATGGACTTTCTGGTGAAGAACGATCCACCGATGGCATTCCTGCAATCCCCGCTGCCAAGGTCTGGTTTTTTGGATTACGATAATTCGCATTCAAACCTGAATACTGAGCACCCGCATGTCTGCGAAGCAAATCAGCCTGCTCAATTGGCAA
>CAZZBY010000014.1:0-1452 GCA_964652635.1 uncultured Candidatus Marinamargulisbacteria bacterium
GGTAAATTGGCCGTGTCAATGAGGATAAAATCGTTGCCTAATCCATGAGCCTTGGTAAATTTTATGTCAGTCATCATGGCCGTATGGTACTACGTGATGAGCGTTTATAAAATCTTTGCGCCTAAGGATGTCAGTTTTTCTGGTAAATTTTCATAGCCCCGTTTGAGGTGCTTCATGCCGTGGACGGTGGTGATCCCTTCGGCGTTAAGGCCGGCCAAGATGAGTGCTGCGCCAGCTCGTAAGTCGGTGATTTTAACTTCGGCACCGGATAACCTGGGGACGCCGGTGATGATAGCGGTGTGGCCATGGGTTTTGATGTTTGCGCCCATTCGTTTGAGTTCTTCGGCATGCATGTATCGATTTTCAAAGATGGTTTCTTCGATGACGCTGGTGCCGTTTGAAACGGTAAGCAGTGACATCATTTGAGCTTGGGCATCGGTGGGGAAACCGGGAAATGGCAATGTTTCAAAATTAACGGACTTTAAGGGGCTATTGAATGCCGCTGTGATGGTCGTGTCATTTTCGACGATGACTTCGCAGCCGACTTCTCTTAATTTTAGGATAAGGGGCTCTAGGTGGCTAGAAATAGCATCTTCGATGGTGACCCGGCCACCGGTGATGGGGCCTGCGATGAGTAGTGTTGCGGCTTCGATGCGGTCGGGGATGACGCGGTGAGTACATCCGGTAAGTTGTTGGACACCGTTAACCGTAATGACACTGGTGCCAATGCCCGAAATTTGGGCGCCTGCGCGATTGAGATAGTTGGCGAGGTCGTCGATTTCGGGTTCTCTGGCGGCGTTTTCGATGATGGTTTGACCATCGGCTAAGCATGCGGCCATCATAATATTTTCGGTTGCGCCGACTGAGGGGAAGTCTAAGTGCATTCGAACGCCTTTAAGCTTGGGGCATTTGAGTTCGACAAAGCCGTGTTCCATGCGAATTTCGGCCCCCATTTCTTTAAATCCTTTGAGATGAATGTCAATGGGGCGTGACCCAATGCTGCAACCGCCTGGCATGGGGACTTTGGCATATCCTGTTCGGGCTAAAATTGGGCCTGCGACAAAAAATGAGGCCCGCATTGCTGTGACTAAGTCATAGGGAGCAATATGTCGGACTTTACGGTAATTTCGGATTTTGAGGAGGTTTTTTTCAGGGCAAGGCTCGGCGACGACATCGAGAGAATTTAGCATTTTAGTCATGGTGCTGATATCTAATAAATTGGGGACATTTTCGATCAGAGAATCGCCTTCGACGAGGATGGTTCCTGCCAAAATTGGGAGGGCAGCATTTTTAGCACCGGATACTTTGACTTTTCCGTTTAAAACATGGCCGCCTTCTAGGCTTAATCTTGGCATCAATGCCCCTCCAGTATTTTTTCGAGTGTGGTGTAAAGTTGAGTTTCACCTTGATCGTTTACGAATGCTTGGAATTTTATTTTATTTTTATAAATGA
>CAZZBY010000014.1:1462-12580 GCA_964652635.1 uncultured Candidatus Marinamargulisbacteria bacterium
ATGATGGTATCACGGTGTTCTAGGGCTTTTGCGATGTATTGGCCAGAACTTTGTCCGCTGATTTCTAGGGCATCGAGTTGTTTAAAGGTATCGAAATCGATGTGGTCGGTAGTATCGTTTCTTACTTGAGTTCGCTGATATCTAATTTCTAATGGGGCGTCGATGCCAATGAGAAGTGTGCCATTTTCTTTGAGGACTTCGCATTCGGCTTCGTTTCGGATGCTGTCGAAGACGATATGTGAAATTTGGTGAGCATTGGCAAATTCGACGGCTTTTTTGGCGAGGATGGCTTGTCCTTTGTCTTGTTTGAGGCGATTGGCCGTGGTGATGAGATTTTCTCTGGTTTTTTCAATTCCCAGGTTGTCACATTCATGGCGAATGACATTGGAAAGCGAAAAAACTTCGAATCCTTTCGCCTTGAGGTAGGCACAGGCAGTAGATTTACCTGCGCCATTGGTCCCAATTACACCAATTTTAATGGGGAGTGGCATTTATTTGACAGCAATGTCGACTGTAGGTCTTAGGGTTTGGCAGATTGACATGGCTTGGTGAACGGGGTGAGTTAAGAATCGATTGACTAGATCTGCATTTTCAGCTTTTCCGTTGTCGATGGCCGGGAAGGCTAATTGAGTCAGTAAATAGTCAAATCGTGGGGCCCATTTCCGCGCGCCTAATCGTGCAGTGGTTGAGCAGTTGTCGATCATGTAGGCGACACCTTTGTAATCCATGTAGGGATTGAGGGAGTCGACAGATTCGATAATGGATTCGTTGATGACTTCGGAGTAGGCGTGACCTTTGTGGAGAAGGAGATCGATTTGGGCCATCATCATGGCGATGTAGACGCCTGCGGACACAGGGTTAATTGAAGGCTCTCCGTTTTTAGCTCGGTCGGCACGGACTTTCTCACCTGTGATCCAGGTTTCAGTTCCGTCGATTTTGCCCATTGGGTATTTTGCAAATCGTTTTCCGGCCATGATGACGCTGTTGATTTCATTTCCAGATGAGACTTCGTCGTAAATTTCCCATAAAATTTCATAGGCTGGGTGGTAGGCATGAGAATAGACTTTTCTGAATAATGCTTTATCCGTATCGGATAGTTTGTCGTAGACGGCTTTAATCCCTTCTTTGGAGATAATTTTGGTGATGGGTCCAGTGATGGATTCGGCGGATTCGATAAAGGCTTGTTCTTGGCTTCTGCCATTGGCTCTAAACCATCGGTATAGTGCTTCGATGAGTCCATGTGCACCGCCTAATAAAATTCCTCGTTCGCCAAAAATATCTGATTTGTATTCACTTTCGAGGGTGGTTCTGAATGAGAAGGGGGCTCCGATGGCGATGGACCAGCCTAGTGCAACTTCGGTGGCGGTGCCGGTGACGTCTTGATGGACGGCAAAGCTGGTGTTGATGCCGGCTCCGTTGACTTCTTTTCCTTGCTCATATAGACGTCGTACTGAGGGCCCCATCCCTTTTGGACAAACAGCGATGACATTGATATTGCTTGGGAAGGATTCGTTTTTGGCTTTGAGATGGCCAAGTAAAAATCCATGAGACAAACCGAGTGTGGCATTGGGTTTTAATGCATTAAATACTTGGGGATATAATTCGGCTTGGGCTGAGTCTGCGATTAACAGTAGAACTAAGTCAGATTCGGAGATGACATCGTACATTTCGCCTAAAGTTCCGGTTGCACCTGTAAACCCAGCCGCTTCAGCGGATTTGATGGAGGCAGATCCTTTTCGTAGGCCTACTTTTACTTTGATAGAAGTCCCTACGAGAGAGTCTCTCAAGTTTTGGGCTTGAGCGGGGCCTTGGGATGACCATCCGATAACACCGATTTGTTTAATCCCTTCAAATGCAGATGGGAGGAGGTGAAACAAGTCACGGCCGCCTCTGACGATATATTCCTCGGTATTGGCGAGTTGGATTTTTTCTTTTTTAAATATTTTAGTGGTGAAGTCATGTGGGGTTGTTGACATGTTCAAAAGCTCCTTGCTTAGTTTTTCTTTAGCATTACAGAAAACTGTTACTTTATTTTGGTTTTTGGAAGTTTATCAGAAATAAATATTTATTAATATTGAATGTTTTAGAATGTATTGTTTCGATTATGATGGTTCGATCCTCTTTATTGTTCTGATTTACTGAATAATCAGTGTATTTTATTTCATAGCTTTTGTTGATATTCTTTGTCCTATGACACTTGAAGATTTAAAAATCGTGACCTATTTGGCCAAATGCCTCCATTTTCATGAGACAAGTGTGGCTTTTTTGATGAGCCCGTCTAATTTGACGCGGCGGATTAGGCAAATTGAATTGGAATTAGGGGTGATGTTATTTGATCGGGATAACCGAAATGTTAGAGTGAACCCCGAGGCGGCCTCCTTTTTTGAGTTTGCTGCAAAGGTGGCGCATGAGTATGAGCTGACATTGGATGGATTTCGATCGCCGGATCGCCCATTGGGTGGGGAATTGCGGATTTATTGTTCGGTGACGGCGAGTTATGGGGTGTTGCCACCTTTGCTAAAGCGGTATCGCGAGGTGTTTCCTAGTGTGCAGGTTCGGTTAGAGACGGGGGCGGTGCAGCGGGTATTGGATAAGCTACAAAGTCATGATGCGGATATTGGGATTATGCCGATTTCGGGGGAGATGCCGGATTTTGTGACGTTTACTCCGGTGAATCGGATGCCGCTCGTAGTGATTGCTGCAAAGGAGCATGCGGATGGGGTGGATTGGGATCAGGATACGGTGCTATTGCCTGAAGGTGGAATTACCCGTGAAGTTGTTGATGATTGGTTTTTGGCGTATGGGATTTTTCCAAAAAAAGTTCATGCTTTGACTGAGTTTGAAGGGGTTTTGTCCTTGGTAAGTGCTGGATATGGAGTTGGGGTTGTCCCTTATATTGTTTGGGAACAGAGCCAGTTGGCATTGCATACTAAGGTGTTGTCGATTTCGAATCGTTTACCTCGGTTGAAAATTGGGATTTTTTCTCTGAAAAAACGGATGCATTTGCAACGAATTGAAGGTTTTTTTGATGGTGTCAGATCCTTATGTGGGTAGTGTCACTATCTTGGGACTGTTGCGAAATTGACATTTTTTTTGGCGTAGGCTACCTTGGCTCGTTATGGCTGAAATTATTGTTCAAAAATATGGGGGGACTTCGGTTGGGTCTCCAGAGCGCATCCAGGCTGTGGCACGGCGTGTGCAGCAGTTTCGTTCGACCAATCCATATGTGGTAGTTGTGGTGTCAGCGATGGGTGATACAACGGATGATTTAATTGCCTTGTCTAAGCAAATTTCGGCTTTTCCCAATCCTCGTGAATATGATGCGTTGATTTCGACGGGGGAAAATATTTCGGCGGCATTGACGGCGATGGCTTTGCACGAGTTAGGTGTCCCTGCGATTTCGTTGACGGGACCACAAGCAGGAGTTATTACGCAGGGGATTCATAGCCGATCTAAAATTGCGAAGGTGAATACTGATCGCATTTTGGCCGAACTTAAAGATGGTAAAGTGGTGGTTGTGACTGGATTTCAAGGTATTAATGATGCCAACGATGTTACGACGATTGGTCGAGGTGGATCGGATACATCTGCAGTGGTGCTGGCGGCAGCACTGAAGGCCCCTGTCTGTGATATTTGTACTGATGTCGATGGAGTCTATACCACTGATCCCCGTAAAGTGAAGGAAGCTTCTAAAATTTCTGAGATTTCCTATGATGAAATGTTGGAATTGGCATCGTTGGGTGCGAAGGTGTTGCATCCGCGATCGGTGGAATGTGCGAAGGAAAATAAAATTGTATTGCATGTACGGTCGTCGTTTAAAATGGACGAAGGGACTTATGTTAAGGAGGCTAGTGCTATGGAAGTGAATCGTCCTGTGACTGGTGTGACGCTTAATTTAAGCGATGCCCAGGTATCAATTATTGGAGTTCCTGATTCTCCAGGTGTGGCTGGAAAAGTGTTTTCTCGCTTGGCTAACGAATCGATTAATGTGGATATGATTATTCAGTCGTTGGGGGCGGATGGGCGTAATCAGATTTCGTTTACGGTTGATCAAGATGATTTGGCTAGAGCTCGAGTGGTGACTCAGGCGGTTGCGACTGAATTAGGGGCGACCTCTGTGGATTGTGACGATGAAGTGGCTAAGGTTTCGATTGTGGGGGTAGGGATGATGTCTAAGCCGGGAGTGGCGGCAACGCTATTTAGAACCTTAGGGGATCATGGGATTAATATCCGCTTGATTTCAACATCTGAGATTAAAGTTTCCTGTGTAGTACCTAAATCTGAAGGTGCCCATGCGCTTCAATTGCTTCATACTGCCTTTGAGTTGTAATGTCGCAGAATTGTCATGTCTGAACTTGTTTTTTTAGCTGCGATTTTACTTTTTGTTGCGCTTCCTTATGATCGGTTGCTGGTGGCCCTTTATTATCATTCTAAGGCGATTTCTCAGCGGTTGGATCATGCTAACTTTTTCTTTTTTATGGCGAAGTTACCTTTTGTTAAGGCCATGTCCTATGTGATTTCCTGTATCATGGGATATTTGGTTTTGTATTTAGAACAGGTGTTATTTGGTTATTTTTGGCTTCAATTATCGATTGTAATTGGGGCAACCCTGTTTTACATCTGGTCGCCCTTTAATCGATTTAGACCACGAGGCGTGTTTTGGTTTTATATGGGGATTTATGCCTTTTTGAGTCTTGCGATGGTGCCTTATTATTTGTTGGTATTAGCGGTAGGGGTGTTACTTACCCGGTCTTGGGTATTGGGTTTAATTTCGACATTTGGCATTATGTTTGGGGTGATGTTTTTGCAATCGGTTCCGACAGAATATTATTTTATTCAATTTTGGATGTTATTTGTGGTGGTATTGCGGTACTTGGATGATGTGCTCGCCGTTTTAGAAGGTGGCCGATATCCGTCTTTAGACCATTTGTACTTTTCTAGATAAATTCTCTTAAGGTTTTAACGCTCTCAATATAGGCTTATTTGCAATAGTCCCATGGTGTAGATGCTGACGACCTTATATTGATTTTGGTAGCTTAAACGTCATCCGTTGACCGCTGATTGGATGATTAAATCCTAATTCGATGGCTTGAAGTTTATGGATGGCATCGGGTTTTCGAGCATAGGCGGGATTGTACATGGTGTCGCCGATGATGGGGTGGCCGATATAGGCGAGGTGGACCCGGATTTGGTGGGTACGGCCGGTTTCGGGTGTTACTTCGATTAAAGTTTGAGTGCCGTAGCGCTTAATGACTTGAATGTGACTGATGGCCTCTTTGCTTTTTTCTGTTGGTGCTGAGACTACTTTCATTTTTTTGGTGGATTTTTGGGTGGCTTCTATATCATTTTTAATGGTCATTTGATCAGACTTGATATTGCCTTGGGCCATGGCTAAGTATTTTTTGGTGATGGTTTTTTCTTTAAATTGTTTTTTGATTGCTTCGAATGCTGCTTGTGTTTTGCAGACGACCATGAGGCCTTGTGTGTTTTTGTCGAGGCGATGGACAATTCCCGGGCGGATAGGGTGGTCACCGATAGTGCCGATGGAGGGACAGTAATGCATGAGGATGTTGGCTAATGTGCGCTGGACTGTCATTTGGGTGGGGTGAACACTTAACTGGATGGGTTTGTTGAGGACGATGATGTTGTTGTCTTCGTATAGTAAATCTAAAGTATCGTTAAACGGGGGTAGAGTTTCAATGATCATTTGGTGTGATGCTTTGTTAAAATGAGTTCAGCTAAAAAGCAGCCTACAGCGATGTTAATTAAGATATCTGCGATATTGAATACTGGAATGATGTGAATATTTAAAAAGTCGACTACGTAGCCTCTAGAGACTCGATCTATGAGGTTTCCGATAGCACCAGACCATAAAAATAGGAGTCCGCTAGCACTCCATTTGGATGTGGCGATTTTGGAGTATATTGACATACTTCCAATGATGACGATGATGCTTAGGACAATCAGTAGGTGGCGTTGGGAGCTTAAAATTCCATAGGCTGCCCCAAAATTATGGACGAGAGATAGGGACAGTAAATTGGGGATAATGGTGATATCTTGAGAATAGCTTAGATAGGCGGCGGCGGTCCATTTTGTGACTTGATCGATGCTGACGCCGATCACAACACCGATGGCAGTTTTGAGACGGTTATTCATGCTGACGGGGAGTTAGTGGGCAGAGAGCAGTTGGATGAGTAAGCCAACGGCACTGGTGGATCGTAATGCATATAACAATACAAAGATGACGGCAATGATACCGGTACAGAATCCAATTCCTCGGATGAGTCCAATGAGAAGGTTTAAAATCATCATACGGCTGGGGTTTGAAATGAGGAGGGCTAGTTCGTCAAAATGGGACTTTTTAAAAATTGTGGTGAGCATATCGACGCTGTGAGAAAAGGATTCCATTAACTGCCATTTTTGCTCGTTGATTTCTTTGAGTGTGCCTCGGGCAAGCAGGTCTTGCTTGGCTTTTTTGGCTTCCTCACTAATCACATGGCTTTTGTGTGATAAGTTTTCGATGGTTTTGGCGAGTGACTCATCCATTATTTGTTCTCCAAAATTTCAATCCCTGGTAATTTCTTTCCTTCTAGATACTCTAGTGTAGCACCCCCACCAGTGGATATATGGCTAATTTGATTTCCTACTCCTGCTTTTGCAATGGCTGCTCCGGAATCTCCACCGCCAACGAGGGTAAATGCATGGCTTTTGGCGAGTGCATTGGCTACTTGCATGGTACCTTTTGCGAAGGTGTCAATTTCAAAGACTCCCAAGGGGCCGTTCCAAATAATGGTATTGGCTGATGCAATACTGCCCATAATGATTTGAGTGGTTTTGGGGCCGATGTCCACCGCTATTTCGTTGGTGTTGATGGTTTCTGAAATACGTTGTGGGGCAGTGCCATTCAATTCGGTGACGCAGACATGGTCGGTGGGAAGGATGAGTTTGGTGATTGAGTTTTGGGCTGATACCAGAAATTGCTTTGCGTCTTCTAAAAGATCATTTTCACATAGGGATTTTCCGATTTCTTGTCCTTGCGCTTTAAGGAGGGTATAGGTCATTCCGCCGCCGATGATGAGAGTGTCAACTTTGCCCAATAAATTTTTAAGGACTGCAAATTTGCTGGATATTTTGGCACCTCCAATGATGGCGACTAAAGGTCGTTTTGGGTGGGTAAGTACTCGATCAAGTGTGACGATTTCTTGTTCTAGCAATAACCCTGCGTAGGCGGGTAAGTACTCGGCTACGCCGGTAGTAGAGGCATGAGCGCGGTGGGCGACCCCGAAGGCGTCATTTACAAATAAATCGCCAAGACTTGCGAGGGATTTTGAAAATTCGGGGTCATTTTTGGTTTCTTCTTTGTGGAAGCGAGTGTTTTCGAGGAGAATGATGTCACCATTGTTCATGGCGGCGGCGGTGTTTTTGACCTGTTGGCCAACACAGTCATCCAATTTGGTGACGGGACTTTGCGTGAGTTTGGAAAGTCTTACTCCAATCGTATCTAATTTAAATTGAGTATTGTCTTCACCGGCTTTTGGTCGGCCAAGGTGAGACATCAGGATGACTTTGGCTCCGGCATTTCTGAGGTAGTTAATGGTGTCCATGGAGGCCTTGATCCTGGCATCATCGGTGATGGTAGTGCCGTCCATGGGGACATTGAAATCAACCCGAACGAGTGCCCGCTTTCCTTCGAGCTGGGCACGATTGAGAGATCTGATGCTTAATTTGTCCATTATTATTTAGTCATTTATTTTTTCGATGAGATCGACGACTCGGGTAGAGTATCCCATTTCGTTGTCATACCAGGAAATGATTTTGACCATGTTTCCGATGACCATCGTGCATCCAGAATCAACGATAGAGGAGTAGGGGTCGCCGATGATATCGATGGAGACGATGGGGTCTTCTGTATAGTGTAAAATTCCTTTGAGTGAGGTTTCGGACGCTTCTTTAAATGCGGCGTTGATTTCCTCTTTGGTGACATTTCGTGTGAGTTCGCAGACGAGGTCAACAACGGATCCGTCTGGGGTTGGGACTCTCATGGAAAGTCCATCGAGTTTGCCTTTTAACTCGGGAATGACGAGGGATACTGCCTTTGCGGCGCCGGTTGTTGTTGGAATGATGGAGACGGCGGCGGCTCTTGCTCGTCGTAAATCGTTATGGGGAAGGTCTAAAATTTGCTGGTCGTTGGTATAGGAGTGGACGGTATTCATTAAGCCTTTGATGACGCCAAATTTTTCGTGAAGAACTTTGATGATGGGAGCTAAGCAGTTGGTGGTGCAGCTGGCATTGGAGTAAGCATTGATGCTGGTGGAGATCACATGATCATTGACGCCTAATACCACAGTGGTGATGTCGTCCTTGGCGGGGACAGTTAAAATTACTTTTTTAGCGCCGGCACTAATATGGTCAAGATATCCGCCTTTTGGGCTTTCGGATGCGGTAAATACCCCTGTGGATTCGATGGCGACGTCAATTCCTAGATCTTTCCATGGGAGGACTTTGGGGTCTCGAATTGCATAAATTTTGATTTCAGTTCCGTTGACGATAATACTGTCTTGAGTGGCTTTCACGGTGCCTTTAAATTTTCCGTGGACGGAGTCGTATTTGAGGAGGTGGGCTAGGGTTTTGGGGTCGGTTAAGTCGTTGATTGCGACGACTTCGATATTGGGTCTGTTTTGAATGATCTTAAATACATTTCGTCCGATACGTCCAAATCCATTGATGGCGACTTTAATTTTTTTCATGTTCCTAGTCCTTGTGTGAAAAATGAGAGAATTTTTCTTTTGCATGAGTTGATGAGGTGCAAAAGTTGGGTAGTTGTCTCTTGTTTATTTTAATTAATAGAGGCATTATAAGAGATTTATGTCAAAAATTCGACACCTTTTTCAGAGATGGAAATCTTTTAAATCAGCCTTAAAAACTACCCATCGTACTGTCTTTGTGATTGTAGATACAATTGAGATGATTTTAGTGGCATTGGTTTTTGCCTTGCTTATCCGAAAATTTATTATTCAGACTTCGGTTATCCCTTCGGAATCGATGGTGTCGACACTGCAAATCGGTGATCGATTATTTGTAAATAAGCTGGTCTACCGATTTTGTGATCCACAACGTGGAGATATTGTGGTGTTTAAATCGATGGAAGCTGGGGATGATCGCGAATTGGTTAAACGCTGTGTAGGGTTACCTGGTGAAACGATTCTGGTGCAGCGTGGTGTGATTTATGTGAATGGGCGGGCGATTTCTTTTCCTGGTGTGGTTGTGGCCCGTGATTATGACTTTTTTGGACCGTATCATATCCCAGCTGGGCATTATTTTATGATGGGGGATAATCGGGCATATTCTCGAGATTCTCGGTATTGGGGCACGGTATCCCGAGATCATGTATTGGGCGAGGCTTGGTATGTGTTTTGGCCGTTTTCCCGTGCTCAAATTCTCCATTAGCTGCGTCAAATATGACGATTATGGTGAATGGTCAGCGTTATGAATTTGATTTTGGGCTTACTTTGTTTGAGTTGTTAATGCATTTAGGATTAGGCGATTACAAGTGGATTGTGGTGCATAATGGCAATGTTGTTCCGGATCATTTGGATACTGTTGTAGTCCAAGATGGAGATGATGTTGAGATTTTGCATTTTGTGGGAGGGGGGGCCGGTGTGCTACTCTGAATTCCCGTCTTTTTTTCGTTTGTTTTGGTAAAGTTGAATTTTTTTGGATGGAGTGAGCGGGAGGTAAATTTCGGCAGTGATCCCTTTTTGTGGGGGCGGGTTATTTTTGATGAGGATATTGCCGTCATGAGCGTCAATGATTTTGAGGGCAATGTTTAAGCCTAATCCTGAATGGCTATATTTGGTGGTGTAATAAGGGTCGAAGATAAAAGCTTTGTGCTCAGGTAAAATGCCACAACCGGTGTCGGTGATTGCAATTTTAACGCCATTTCGGTTATCTCCATCGATGGTGCGATAGGATTCGTATTGGGTGTCGATACGGATGCTTCCCCGGATTCCAATGGCGTCGATGGCGTTGACGATAATGTCAAAAAATACTTGAGGTAGTATATTGGGGTCAAAAGGAATGGGCTGGAGTTTGTTTGGGTTAAATTGAATGGTGATTTGATGATGGGTGCATTCGGCTTTGGCAATGTCGATGGCGGACTGGATGGCCATATTAAGGTCGTTAAATCCGATGTCGTGGATGAAGCCGGCTTCCCCATATTTGATCATATTATTGGTGATACGGGTGAGCCTGATGAGATTTTCCTTGGTGGTTTCACAGTACTTTCCAACTTTGACGGGGTCATGGCTGTTGTCGGCTAGGAGTTCGACGGAGGTGAGGATCATGCCCATGGGGTTGCGGATGAGGTGGGCAATCCCTTGGGAAAGGGTTGCGAATGCTTTTTGTTGGGAAGCTTTTTCAAGCATATATCGACGTTTTTTAGCTTCTTCGTATAGTTTTTGCACTTCTTGATGGGCTTTGGACAGGGCATTTTCTGAGGTTTGATTGGCTTTGTGATACATGATGATGGCCATGACATTGATACAAATAATGAGGGAACATGAGGTGATATAGATGGCAATTCTGGCAAATGAATTGAGGCTGATTGGGTGAATTCCGAGTGGCGTGTAGTGGGTGAACTCTAGATAGATCCAGCTTATAATTGTAATTAATGATCCGATAATGATTTCTTTTTTTTGAGTGTTTAAGTCAAATACGGCGGTGGCAATGGTAATGAGAACTAAAAATAATAGGTTTAATCCAGATTCTTTTCCGAGGGCCGATGAATAAATGATGAGTGCAAATGAAATTGCGCTAATTAAAAATAATTTGGCGAGAGTGGGATGATCAGTTTTGTTTAAAATCAGTGACAACGAAAATAACCCTACGATAGGAAATACGAGTGCGGCTAAAAAATAGAGCTTTAGCCAAAAAAAAACTCCTGAGTAAATCACAGATAATGCGATAATAATCGTACAGATTTGATTGGTGAGAAAAATCTGTTTGGCTTCTTGGTTGGAGGCCTTTTTTTTAATGCCCCATGACGTGACTTTGTGAAGTTGGTTGAGTATTTTCTGCATGCGGCTATTGTATCGGTTTGCTTGTTAGTCGGCGAGGGCG
>CAZZBY010000015.1:0-12283 GCA_964652635.1 uncultured Candidatus Marinamargulisbacteria bacterium
TTTAGTTGTCTCTGGATTGACCTTAGCCTATTTTAGAATTCGAAAGTGACTCTTATAGACTATCCAACCCAATATCCAAATTCAACGTATATGTTTGGCTTGGTAGCAGGGTAGCCATGTCTGGAACCGTATCTTGAGCACTTGTGGCCATTGTTTTTTGAAAAGTTCTTATCACTGGTTGTTCATAGGGTCGAATTCTTATTTCGTGGAGGAAAGTAAGGGTGAGTTTGACGCCGAGTAATTTTTCGTATTGTACTTTTCGGTCTTGCATCTCTTTGACTCCTTTTGTGAGTAAGTCATCCCACACTTCTGAGGTTTTGGGGTAGGTGTAGCTCACTCCGACAAATTGCATATCAGGGTCGAGTTGTGTCAAGTGCTTTGCAATCCCCCCCCATTTCAGCATGTCCCGCACTGTGATTTTTGCGGTAGATGCAACAATGTAGTCCTTACCAAATAACCAGTCATTGGGGACCACCCATGTGCTTTGAATTTGAACATCCGTAGATGGAATTTGCTCGTCTAATGTTGCTTTTTGAAGCTTTTGGACTAGTTTTTGCAATGATTTTGCGGCAGAGTCGAGGGTGTTTCCCTGTTTTTGAAGGGCGAAGTTAAGTTCGATTGTAGTGGCTTTGACATCGGCTTGGGTAACGATGTCGAATCTAATTTGAGGCTCTTTGGTGCCTGCTGCGTAAAGAGGTAGTGTGACGGTCATTAGGATTAGTAGAAGTCTATATATTATTTTCATAATGCTTGTTATACCAAACTTTTCTCATTTTTTAGAAATTATTGTTGAGTTTTGTGTCCATTAATCTCACGATTGGTTTATACTAGGCTAAATCTGGTCGTTTATGGGACTTTACGATGCGCATTGCGATCAATTGCAGATCTGGGGTATTTCGCAATAGTCCATTTATAGAGGAATTGTGATGCAAGTAATGGTTATCGGTGGTGGGGCTGCGGGTTTTTTTTCAGCTATTGAGTGTAAACGTTGGTTTCCAGATACCGATGTTGTCCTTGTTGAAAAAAGTAATGAAGTCTTATCTAAAGTCAAAATTTCTGGCGGAGGTCGCTGTAATGTGACACATGCCTGTTTTGACCCTCGGTTTTTGTCGGATTATTATCCTCGTGGGGGTAAGGCATTGATTGGCCCATTTCATCAGTTTCATCCCCGGGATACGATGACCTGGTTTGAACGTCAAGGAGTTGCTCTTAAGATTGAGTCGGATAATCGGGTATTTCCTGTATCGGATTCGTCTCAGACGATTATTGACTGTTTGATGGGTGAAGTGGTGCGTTTGGGGATTCGGTTATGGATAGGCTGTGGGGTAACTTCGATTTTGAAACAGCCGGAGGGACAGTTTTGTGTCGCTTTGACCGATGGTCAACTTTATCATCCGGATCGAGTCGTCATAGCCACGGGCAGTAGCCGGCAAGGACATTCGCTTTGCCAAGCGTTGGGGCATACGATTGTAGCACCCATTCCGTCATTATTTACGATTAAACTTAATGATCCAGCATTGACAGCTTTGGCTGGAGTTTCGGTAGAGTCTGTACTTTTGACTTTACCATTAGAGAATCCGATCACTCAGACTGGCCCCCTTTTAATTACCCATTGGGGATTAAGTGGCCCCGCGATGATTAAGCTTTCTGCGTGGGCTGCACGGGAATTTTATGACGCAGAGTATCAGTTGCCGTTGACGGTTTCTTGGTTGCCGCTATTATCGCTGGAGTCCATTCGAAATATCCTTGAAGAGTTTCGACTTATGTCTAAAAAATTATGTGTGACTTTATGTCCTTTTGAGTCGATTCCGATTCGATTATGGGTATATTTGGTTCAAAAATCCTTAAAAACTACCGAAAAACGATGGCAGGAATTAGGTAAAAAAGACATTCTTCGATTAGCTGAATGTCTGAAATCGGATGCGTATCAGACTATGGGGAAAGGGGTGTTTAAGGAAGAGTTTGTCACTTGCGGTGGGGTTTCCTTAACCGAAGTTAATTTTAAGACAATGGAAAGTAAACGATGTTCTGGATTGTTTTTTGCCGGCGAAGTATTGGATATTGATGGTGTTACAGGTGGATTTAACTTTCAGAATGCGTGGACAACCGGGTTTATTGTGGGACAGTCGTTTTATGCTTAGTATTCTCTTAAGAGACAGCTTATGGTGAGTGTTATCGGGATCCTTCTCTCTGGATTGATTGGCGGTCACTTGATCAATATGTTGATTTATCGCTTGCCTCGACGTCACCATTGGATTCCTGAACGGTTTAAATCTCCTCAATGTCAGTATGGATGCCATTGTGTCGCTCGGATTTCGTGGCATTATGTGGCGGTGGAATGCGCAGCCCCTCTTTTATTATGGGTCGCTTATATGCAATCCCCCTATTTCGGCTGGCTCTTTTTTAAATTGGCAATTTTTTATTGGGTGTGTTTAACCATTTTCTTTACCGATTTCGAAACTACCATTATTCCGGATGAATTATCTTTGGGGTTGGTAGCCTTTGGACTTATCAGTCGCATGATTGCTGGAGGGTTTTGGGATGGAATTTTTGGGGCGGCGATTGGGTTTGGTGTCTATTTTAGTATCGGTTTTTTTTCAAAGCTGATTTATAAAAAAGACACCTTGGGGGGTGGCGATATGAAGCTGGGTGCTGGATTTGGTGCTGTTTGGGGCGTTTACTTGGCACTCTATATGATTTATTTGAGCTTTGTGATTGGTGCTGTGGTTGGACTTTTATTGATTGCGTTATCTATTAAAAAACGTTGCGATTATATCCCTTTTGGCCCAATAATGATTATGGCGGCCATGGTGGTTTTGTTTATCTTTTATTAAAATACGAGAGATTGAGACTGTTCTGTGGCCCACTTAGGGACTGTTGCGTAATACCCCAGATGTGCAATTGGTCTTCTGTCATGGTGGCTTCTGCAGATCTAGATAATCCCATAGGCTAACATCGCATCGGCTACTTTTTTAAATCCAGCGATATTTGCGCCAGTGACATAGTCAATAAAGCCATCTTTGTCTTCGCCATACGTAACACATTGCTCATGGATGCCAGCCATGATCACTTTGAGCTTGCTTTCGACCTCCTCCCTGCTCCATTGTAGACGCATGCTATTTTGGGACATTTCTAGGCCCGAAATTGCCACTCCGCCGGCATTAGCGGCTTTGCCTGGACCAAATAATACCTTGTGATGACGGAAGATTTCGATTGCGTCGAGGGTAGACGGCATATTGGCCCCTTCGCCAACTGCAATACATCCGTTTTTGACGAGCTGCTTAGCATCTTCGGCTTCTAATTCGTTTTGAGTAGCGGATGGAAATGCGATATCGCCTTTGATCGACCATGGACGCTGATTTGAGATAAATTTTCCGCCAAATTGATCACTATATTCCGAAATACGGCCACGTTTGACGTTTTTGAGGGTTTTAATAAACTCTAGCTTTTCGCTGGTAATCCCTTTTGGGTCGTGGATAAATCCACTGGAGTCGGAGACTGTGACGACTTTTCCTCCCAAGGCAATGATTTTTTCGATGGTATATTGAGCCACATTTCCAGATCCAGAGACAAGACAGGTTTTACCTTTTAATGAGTCCTTGTTGCGTTTGAGCATTTCTTGAACAAAATAGACACAGCCATAGCCAGTCGCTTCGGGTCGGATTAGGCTACCGCCGTATGCAAGACCTTTACCGGTTAATACGCCAGTAAATTCGTTTCGGATTTGTTTGTATTGGCCGAATAAGTAGCCAATTTCACGCCCTCCAACTCCGATATCTCCAGCAGGAACATCGATGTCTGCACCAATATGACGATACAGCTCTCGCATAAAAGCTTGGCAAAATCGCATGACCTCTGTGTCGGATTTTCCTTTAGGATCAAAGTCTGATCCGCCTTTCCCAGCCCCCATAGGGAGGGTAGTAAGGCTATTTTTAAAAATTTGTTCAAAGCCTAAAAATTTAAATGTCCCTAAACTCACTGAGGGATGAAAGCGTAATCCCCCTTTGTAGGGGCCAATAGCACTGCTAAATTGAACTCGGTATCCTTGGTTAATCTGCGGATTTCCTTGATCATCGGCCCAACATACCCTAAACATGATGATGCGATCTGGGACAACCAATTGTTCAAATATTTTGGCTTTTTCATAGAGAGGGTTGGCGTCAATAAATGGAAAAATGGATTCTGCAACCTCTTTTACTGCTTGATGAAACTCCGTTTCATGGGGTGTTTTTTTAATTAATTGGGACATGAAATCGCTTACTTTTTTATTTTTGGACTGTACTAATTGAGAGGTCATCACAATTCTCCTTTGCAGATACGTTATGGTATTGTAGCAAAGATTTTGTATTGGCAAGTTGCTTTTTGGTGATACCAAAGATGCTCGGTGCACGAGAGGATCATCGTCATGATATGCCCTAAACCCATTGGACGTCATATAAGTTACAGCATACACTGTGAGAGGATCTCAATTCTCAGGAGGAATAATATGAAATTAATCATACAGAAAGTGGCATTGTCTTTGGTATTTTCGGGGGTTATGGCGGTCACTGCATCGGCAACGGTGCCGACGTTTACAATTGATAAGTCTCATTCAACTGTTGAATTTGCTGTTCAACATATGGCCTTGAGCACAGTTAAGGGAGTATTTACGGATTATGACGGATCGATCACTTGGGATAGCGAGGGCAAAACTTCTGCCATTCAAGGTAAGGTAAAAGTGGATAGTGTGGATACTCGAGATGCGAAGCGAGATCATCACCTCAAAAGCCCAGACTTTTTTGATGTCGACCATTTTTCGGAAATGACACTCGTCAGTAAGTCGATTAAGAAATCCGGTAGAAAATATATCATGACCGCTGATTTTACACTTAAAGGAGTGACTAAAACGGTTAAAATTCCACTTGACGTGAGTGCTGTAGTTAAGGATCCTTGGGGGAATAGCCGTATTCATTTTGCGGCTTCGTTTATTATTAATCGCAAAGATTATGGTCTTAACTTTAATAAAGTGATGGATAATGGCGGGTTATTGGTCGGTAATGACGTGAAGATTGCTTTGGATATTGAAGCCATCCAAGATAAATAATCGTCTCTTAGTCGCATATTTCTTCAAAAAGCCATCCTTTATTGGGCGGCTTTTTATGTTTATTATCTTCTGATAGGGTTTCTGAAGAGTCCCCATAGGCGAGTTCGAGGTCTTTTGGAATTTTTTTATTTATTTTTCGATAAGCTATTTAGAATATTGGGGGAGAATTTTTTATCAAGGAAACCCTAAATTGTATTACAAACTACTTTCGTCTGGTACATCAGTACTCCCCTCCCCTTTGGATATTTTGCTTGACCTGAAATCTCTTGACGATTCAGACACGTATACTGCAGAGCATCTAAACCCTGAGCCAACTCATGTTGAAAGACTTTTCCGTTATCTTGGATTAAGTAAATCTGAATTTACATCTCAAGACGGTAATGTTGTGATTCAGAAAAAAGTCTCTAAGGGAAATGGCGGTGCGTTTGGAAGTATTACAATTGCTCATGGAGCCCGCCGAGATCTGGGAAGCCGTTCTCTTAAACCCACATCGTCTACCTCAGATATTGTCATTAAAGAACAATCCCCGGCTGAATTTGATGTTTTATTGGTGATTCGCGAATTTTTATTTGGGCTTTATATTGCAGATGCTTATCGGGATCACCCCGAAGACAGTCCATGCCCTAAAACATTGGCCATGGAGATGACTCGAACGCCGGGTGGGGGGGTCACAACTCAGTTGCTTCAAACTAAAGCCAAAGGGGTTAGCTTAGGTCAGCTTATTTTTGGAAAGTCGGTTAAATCTATGTCACCGGGGTCTCAATTTAACTCTGATCCCCTCTTTGATCGCTTCAAATGGCGTATTTTATATGGAATTTTCTCACAGCTTCGTAAATTGCATGCGTTGGGGATTGTCCATAATGATCTTAATCCCTTTAATATTATGATTGACATCGAGGCATTGAGTAACACTGCTCTTACTCATCAGGATACCATCCCTATGATTCAGCTGGTTGATTTGGGCCGTTCGATTTTTGTCGGTTCTTCTCATGGAAAAAGTGATCCATACGTGCAGCGTGCTACGGGTATTAACTTTTATCACTCTTATCAGCAAACCGTTAATTTACAGCAGATTTCCCAACATCAACATGATTCTCTTTGTCCGATTACGCATCAAGACGAGATGTTTTCGTTTGGGCTTTTTATGCATCATATGCTGACGTCTCAATTTACCAGATGGGGGACTACACCCCCTCTTGAGAGGAGCTCTGGGGAATTTGATGCCGATCTTGTATCTCTTAAAATTACTGACCCTGAGTCTTACTCGATTCTTATGAAACTTTTAACGCCCCCAGCGGGACAGGTTTCTTCGGATGACTTGTTGGCTTATTTGCATTTTAGAGCCTCTGCTGAGCGAGCAATCCTTATGCAACAAGAACCGCGCTGAGGCCTTTCTCTGACGTAACTTTTAAACCAACCGTCCTGACAACATCACTGACGCAATTGAAAAATAAATGACTAACCCTGTGACGTCAACTAAAGTGGCGACAAATGGTGTAGAGGCACTTGCGGGATCAAACCCGACTCGTCTTAGGATAAATGGGAGCATTGATCCTGAAATAGCCCCCCAGCAAATGACACCGATGAGGCTTAATCCAACAGCACCCGCAACACGGAGATAATGTTCTCCATAGACTCCCCAAATCCAGTGCCAGAGAACGATTCTAAAAAATCCGATAATGCCTAGAATGGCACCAATGGAAAAGCCTACAATGATTTCACGCCTTAGGATTTTCCACCAGTCTTGTAGCTTTACTTCACCCAGAGCCATTGCCCGGATAACGAGGGTAGAGGCTTGTGATCCTGAGTTTCCGCCGCTGCTAATGATGAGCGGGATAAATAGGGCCAGAACTACAGCTTTCGTGATTTCATTTTCATAAAATGCCATGGCGGTGGCAGTAAACATTTCACCAATAAAAAGCAGAGCTAGCCACCCTACCCGTTTTTGAATCATGATGTTAAATGTGGTTTTGAGATAAGGTTCGTCTAATGCTTCGATGGCCCCCATTTTATGAATATCTTCGGTGGTTTCTTCGCTAATGACATCGGCAATATCGTCGAATGTGACAATCCCTTTCATAATGTCATTGGAATCGACGACGGGAACTGCCACTAGCCCTTCGTCATTTAAAATACGGCTGACTTCGGCTTGATCCATAT
Source organism: uncultured Candidatus Marinamargulisbacteria bacterium (assembly GCA_964652635.1). Taxonomy (GTDB): domain Bacteria; phylum Margulisbacteria; class Marinamargulisbacteria; order SXXA01; family SICP01; genus CAMCZW01. The sequence goes on from CAZZBY010000015.1 coordinate 7,244, forward strand.
CTTCGTGGACTTTGACTACGTTGGTGAGCATGATGTCTTTGACGCATCGTTTTTGATCGGATGAAAATAGCTCTCGAAAAGACACAACCCCCAATAATTTTTGATCGGAGCCTAATGCATACGCATAGTGAATGGTTTCAACATGATTGGCTTGTTTTCGGAGATACCTAATCGCTTCGTCGATGGTCATTTCGGGACGGAGTCGAGCAAATCGGGAATTCATTAACCCCCCTGCATTATCTTCAGCATAGGCGAGAAGGGCTTGCACCTCTCTTCTGGAAATATTGCCTAATAATGAGAGTAAGTTTTCTCGCTCATCTTCGGCGGCTACTTGGATTAAGTCGGCAATATCGTCGGGTTGGAGAAATCGGATCCAACTCCGCCGTTCGATATTAGGAAGTTCGGATAAAATTTCCCATTGTTCTTCAGGAGACAGATCTAAAAAAAGATCCTCTGCTTCGAGGCGAGGGGCATTTTTAAATCTTTCTACTGAATTTTCGATATCCATTTGCTTAATATAGACTAATTTTGGGCGTTTCGGGAAGTCGCCTTTCGAGCACCACTGCTAAGGCAATGGTCAGTATGGGACTGTTGCGAAATACCCCATCTGCACAATTTTTGCCATGCTTAACACTACCGGCTACGCTGAAGCTCCGCCTCCAAGATCGTCTGCGCATTGCGATCAATTGCACATCTGGGATATTTCGCAACAGTCCCAGTATGATATTATTTGCAAAATGTGTCGGTTTTTTTCTGTTGTGTTATTGGCATTTCGTCGACCCATTATCCTTTTTTATTGTCTTGAAGCACTCCTTGGATTAATTTGGTTTCGGTTTTTAATTGTCTGGCTTCCATTTTGGTTTTGGGGCCCCCGATGCGGGATTGCCTATGCCGAAACATTACAGACCGATATGACGCCAGTTTTGTCTAAAATTAGATTAATTTCACGCTGTGTCATCGGGGTGTCGTCTTCGGTACCTTGGACGTCGTTGTGCTTGGACCGTGCATTAACGTGTGCATTTATGCTGAAACGCCGAGGGGTATCATCAACAGTGCTGATTGGGCTTTCTAAACACACTGATACTCATTGGAATGCCCATGCGTGGTTAAGATGTGGGAATCACTTTTTAATGGGGCATTCTCCTGATCAGCCGTTCAAATTGGTAAAAACGATTGCATGTGTTGCATAATTTTTAGGAGAGTGTTGGCGTGATTCGTCAGTATTTACATGCACTTTGGAGATATTCGAGTGCCCAATTTTTAGTGACTTTAGGTCTGATGCTGGGCAGCTCTCTAATGTCGGGGGTCGGGATTATTTCCTTACTTCCTCTGTTAGTTTGCTCGGGATTTATTGCAGAAGAGACTGATCATGGACATATTTCTAGCTTTTTGAATTTTTTCCCGGCTTATACTTTTCATTTTTCTCTCATTGTTCTCTTGATTATTTTTGTGGGGATGATTAGTTTGAGCTCTATTTTGGAGTATTTTAAAACCTGTGAATCTGCTCGATTTCAGCATGGATTTCAGCAGGCACTTCAAAATCGGCTTAATCAGAGTTTGGCCAATGTTGATTGGGCCTACTTTTTAACCCAACGCCGCAATCATGCCCACCATATGATTGTCAGCGGAATCCCAAGTATTGGGCTTTTAACCTATACGTTTTTTTTAGTGATGAGTGACAGTGTTTTCTCTATATCGTTTTTGGGTATTTCTTTATTTATTTCTCCGACTTTAACTCTGGCAGCCTGTGGGATTTGTATTGGAATTTTGTGCATTCTTCCCCTGCGAAAATTTATTAGTAAAGGGAACCGCCAATTTGACTTGGATCAGTCGATTCAAGAAGAAGCAAGTCACTTTTTAGATGGGATTAAACTTTCGAAAAGTTGTAATCAAAGTACTCATTACCTGCATCGTTTTGCGATGCTTACTCAGCAGTATCATGACTACAATTTACTATTTGTCCGGCTTCAATCTCGGGCGAAATCCGCATTTTTAATGATGTCCAGTATTATTTTTTCAACCCTCTTTTTTATGGGAGCTTCACTCCTTCATCTCCCGATTATTCATTTACTTGGTTTTTTATTGATCTTTTCTCGCCTGGCCCCTCGATTTCAATCGCTATATCATTCGGCCTCTCGATTGCTGCATTTACTACCCTGGTATGCTCGTGCCATTGACATGATGACTGAGTTTGAAGCGCATTGTGATGTGGCTGTGCTCGCTCAGCCGATTTCTCTTACTGATGTCATTGAATTTAGAGATGTATCGTTTTCGTATACCTATCAAGAGGCTTTGTATCGCATTAATTGTCAATTTAAGGCGAATACCACCACAGCCATTGTCGGAATGTCAGGGGCTGGAAAGTCAACGATGGCCGATTTATTGCTGGGGTTACTCTCGCCCACTCATGGGCAGATTATGGTGGATGGCTGTCACTTGGACTCCAATACGATTTATTCGTTTCGAGAATGCGTTGGATATGTCCCTCAAGAGAGTCACTTATTTCATGATACTATCCGAAACAATTTAATTTGGGCAGCCCCTACAGCCACTGATGATATGGTCTGGGATGCTCTTCGTCAGGCCGCACTAGATCAAGTAATTGATACACTTCCTCAGAAGCTGGATACGCTTATTGGGGATCGGGGAATTCGTTTATCAGGCGGCGAACGTCAGCGATTGGCCTTGGCTCGGGCCTTATTAAGGCACCCCCAAATTTTGATTTTAGACGAAGCAACTAGCTCTCTTGATTATCATCATGAAGAACTCATTTATCGGACGCTTCGTCATTTGCATGGCAAATTAACCCTAATTGTCATTGCCCATCGATTGACCACGATTCAAAATGCAGATCATGTCTTAGTCCTTTCTCAAGGAAAATTAATCGAGTCTGGGTCAGCATCGCAGTTAAGTGGAGATCCAACGTCGGCATTTTCTTTGTTATTTTCCAAACAGGGTCATCTCTGATGAATGCTTTTATTTGTATGATTCGATTTGATGGTCAACCCGTCCATAGTGAGGAGATGGAGGCCGCCCGATTTTCATCCCCATACTGGGTGCCTGACCATACCGATATCCTGTGTGACGGGTCTATTGGATTTAGTAGCGTACACCGATTTTTGACACCGGAGAGTGGGCATCAGACGATGCCGTACCGCCATCTAGAGTCCCATTGCATCATTGTGGGGGATATTTTTCTAACGTATCGAGATGAGCTGGTATTGGCATTAGGGGTTCATCCTCAATTATCAGATTGCGAATTGGTGATGGAGGCTTACCATCGGTGGGGGAGGGATTGTCTTGCTTATTTGACGGGAACTTTTGGGTTTGTCATTTGGGATCCCCGTACCGAACATGTCTTTTGTGCAACTGATCCACTGTGTAAAGTTCCTTGTTTTTATTACTTTTCTGCTCAAGACACTCTTGTTATTTCGAATTATATGTCGTCATTTCGGCAATTATGCCCGCCGTTAACTTTAAATACATCTTTTCTGAAAGCATTTCTCACAGATGCTATTCGGACCTATGATACCTGTTATACCGAAGTATCCAAGCTTGTAGATGGGCACTATGCGCTGATTTCCTCAGCGTGTGTGACTAATACTCGATATTATTCGACTCGCAGGGCATCGTTCCCCTCTGCTCGATTTAAGACACGTGAAGAGTGCTATGCCGCCTTTCGTCAGTGCTTTAGGTTGGCTGTTCGGCAGTATTTACCGGCCAATCAGCAGATTACGGCTCATATCAGTGGGGGATTAGGTTCAACCTCTGTGGCCTGTATGGCGGCATTGCTTTTAAAGGATCAACCACTCTTTGGATTTACAGCCATCCCTGGTGGGATAACAGCCTCAAGCTTTCGAAAGGGTTGGCATTGTAATGAAATGCATATTATCCAATCTGTGCTTCAGTGTTACCCGAATATCTTCCATCAGACATACTGTTACACCCCTGAACGGGATACCATATCTTCTCTTTTAGGTATTTATTCGATTTCGGATATGCCTATCCGAAATTTTTTTAATATGGATTGGATTATTGGATCGTTAACCCATGCAGCTCAGCGTGAATCTCGGATTTTATTAACCGGCTTATTGGGCAACTTTACTATTTCATTTAAGGGAAAAAGTTTTAAGCAATTTTGTTGCCATTTAGTCAGGGGCTGTAGCTATATTGTACGCCCAATGTATATTATAAATCGCTTACGACCTTTGCTTTTATTCCGTTTTATTTTGACTGTATTTTTGAGGAAGTTAACTTATCTTTTGTCTTTTCATTTGAGATATTTTTTATTATTTTCTCCTCATCTTCGATGTCTCGAGTCTTCTACGTATTCGGCGCAACTTTGGCATGGAGTTTATATCGCAGACCCGACAACGGATTGCCGAGTTCTTGAATTTTGTTATTCTCTTCCGAATCGGTATTTTTTTAAGTCATTTACGCCATTTTCTGTTCTGAATCACCGCCTGCTCGTTCGTGAAGGGCTTGTTGGGATTGTTCCTGAAGCCGTTCGATATAATCCAAATCGTGGAGAACAATCGGCAGATTGGGTTGTACGTTTTAATCGTTACTGTGCAGACTGGCGTGATTGCATTTATACCTCAGCGTCTCAGTTTTCTTTTTTACAAAAAATCTACGATTTTCATCAAATCGATCATATTTTTCGTCCGATGCCGCCAGATCAGCATCAACGTAATTTGCCGTTTCTGGTAAAAACTGGACTGATTTTATCGATGACTTTTTTTTTAAGTGCAATTTCTGTGGAGAAAAAGCTCCGTTCTTTGGATAGCGTATCGTAATGGTTCATGTTAGAATCGGCTCTATGTCTACGGTGCTTCCTTTAGTTGGCATTATCATGGGATCTCAATCAGATTGGGACACGATGGTCCACGCCGCAGACACCCTCACCAGCTTGAATATTCCTTTTGAAACTGAAGTTGTTTCTGCTCACCGCACACCTGATAAATTGTTTGACTATGCCAATGCAGCTGCAGGTCGAGGTATCCAGGTCATTATTGCGGGTGCCGGTGGTGCTGCTCATTT
>CAZZBY010000016.1:0-12169 GCA_964652635.1 uncultured Candidatus Marinamargulisbacteria bacterium
AATCGGCGTGGGCAGAAAATGAAACGAGAAAAAGAATTAAGAAAATTATTTTTTAAGAATTTGATATCTACATTATTTTAGCAATCCCGATTATTTCACTACAAAATCTAGAATATTTGTTTTGCGGGTACTATAGGAATTGGGGGGATATTTTGTTCATGCAATTTTCTATTAGGGATGTCGATAATTGAATCAGTCTCCCCTTACTACTTTATTAAAATAAACTCAAAATCCAGGATATCTACTATGTTCATAAAAAAATTACTTTCAATTACTCCATCAGAACCTAGCCATATGAGGTGCGACTTTGAAGATCTCTTTAGAAAGCTTAATGCTGAATTTTATCGGCGATCTGGAGACTCGGCATTTAGGAAAGTTTTTTCAACGCCGACAAGTGTTTTAGGGGCTCCTACCGGAGAAATGCTGATGGAATCGCTTCAGTCACGCTCATTGCTCCCAAAAGGTCCTGTGACAGTATTTGAAATTGGGCCAGGAAATGGAGATTTGGCAACCGGAGTGATTCGATTTTTGAATCGAGGTCTAATAGGTTCTCGGTATATTGTGGGTAATTTTGAAGGTATCGACTCGGCTACTATCACAGGGCAAGAAACGAAAACTGTCGCTGTATCTGTGACACCATTCGATGCGTCTTACTGTTATGAACCTCAGGTTAAGAAGAAATTTCCTTCAAAAGTGGACGTTGTGATTTTAAACGAGCTTTTAGATGATCTTCCTCCAACGCCAGTTTTATGGTCAAAAGAGGAATCTTGTTTTATGGCTGAATTGACAAAAGGGAAATTTACAAAAATCGAAGAAGGGTCGGATTTACACCTTACTCTTGCTTGTATTCCTGAACCAATGCGCCGCCAATTAGTTGATACTGGGGTTGTTTTTTATCTTAACCCTCACTTCTATCATATCCTCAAAACGGCAAAAGATTGTTTAACGCCAGATGGTATCATCGTCGTTATGGATTATTTTACAATATCCCCTCCATTGAGTGTTCGATTTTACCCCGCACAGACGCCTACGGGTATTCCGTATACGCCTGATACGGTTCAAGAACTGTGTCATGACACCATTCCTCCCAATATTACTCATAATGTTTGGGGGCCATTGTTGCTTAAGATTGGAAAAGAAGTTGGGTTAAGACTTACTGAATTGACTACAATGGTGACATTGATTGACCAATTTGACTCGGCAGTTGATCGTTTGTTTGGACGAGATTTTAGATATCGGGGAGAGGTGTATACGCAAGAAGAATTATTAGCTCAAGAGGGTTTTGAATTTTTTTCTCGTTTTCTTTCTCATTCTAAATTGCAGAGTCATCATCTTTCTGTTCTGGACTTGGTTATCTTTTTAGAGATGTATTCGAAGATGCAAAAGTCCTTTGAATCAGAATTAACCTCTTTCTTAACTGGGGCACTCACGCTAACTCATTTTTCTTTCATCATCGCAAGCAATTTTTTTGACGATGAGGCATGTTGTGGCCTTATAAGGCCTTTTCAAACTCTTCTGGAAATGGTGAAGGCGGAAAAAATTGATTTAGGCGATCCAAAATATCAGGTGTTTCTCTCGAGAAGCTCTTTTAATCAGATTGGTTGGCGAGTTAATACTGATCATATTGCAATTATATTTCGGAATTCGTCCTCCCCTACCCAAGTGAGTCCAAAAACTGTTTTTTTAACCTCCTCTTCTTTACACAATCCTGCCGTTCCTTATCTCTCCTCTTTGAAGCCTGATCGAACCCAAATGGATTTGGCACAGAAGGATTTTCATTTTACTAAACTTCTTATGCAGGCTTTTTAGGAGAAAGTTTTAAAAAAATCGCCACTTTCGTTGTTTTTATACATCAAAAAATCTGGGTGTCTCTTAAAGATGTATGCCTATAAAAAAGAGGATCTCGAAGCTTTTGCAGCTCTCTACACCCCATCCAATCCAGAAAAACTACGATCTATTCAATATGTTGATAATCCTGACGCAGATTTCGCATATATTAAGATGACATGTGGATTACTGGATGATGAATTACAGACGAAAGAACTACGGATTTCTATGATTGAAATGCTTAATTCTCAACTTCCTCAAGGTGCTCGGTATACGCAATCTAGAGATGAATCGTCAGACGTATATATCACAAAGCTATGTTGTCACTTATTAAAGTACTGTGAAACAATTGGACTTGTTTCTTTAAAAAATGCCAGAATTGCTGCTGCAAAACCAGCAAAGTACAAGTCTTCTGATAAAACGACTCAAAAATATCCTTCTCTTAAAACTACGCCGGTCGATCTTGTTCGTAATCTATCCACATATTATTTTCTGATTTTATGTACTTTGCATGATTGCTTAGAATAACGATTACTCTTCTTGGTAAGAATCTTCCTTCTCACCTCATATTTTTAAAATTACACGTTCCCCCCTGGGGATACCGGTGTGTCTCCTCATCTGTCTAGCCAATGGTGCTATCTAGTTTGTCCTTCATGTCCTGTAAGACAGATGTCCAGGGTTTAGCTAAATTGTCCTGATAATCTTCATCAGAAAATACTTGTACTATCAATGCAAATAAGGTGAGAGGTGCATTCGGTGGCAGTGTTAACTCCATTACAAGGTAATAATCTGACAATATTTCGTGAAGCTTTTTAATGACAGTTTTGGTTTTTGTTTCTATATCGTCCAATATATCTTGCGTAATTGGCGATTCTCGCATCTTGGAAATCTCTTCAGAAAGCCTAGCAATTTCTTGTGAAAATTTTGCTTTCATCTCTTCACTAATCTCATGCTCTCCTGAAACCCCTTTTTGGGATAAGAGGGTCTTAACTTCATTGGCAAATTTTAGGGTTTTTAATGCTAATTTTAATTGAGGAAAGTCTAGTCCGTTTATAATAAACTCGATCAAAGTGGGTAAAATTGATTCTGGAGGATTTTTTGGATAAGTGTCTGGTCGAGCAAGTTCCATGTTGTCGGGTAATTGTGCTCTTTCAAATAATAATCTGGCAAAATGCACATTAAATCTTATCGAATAAAGAACTGTACGCATTTTTTTCAACGGCTCTAATTTCTGACTTAACGCCGGCTGCTTTGCAATCGCAGTGGCGATAACATCTGCTTGATTTAATGAAAACTCGATTACGGTTAGGCGACCTTCTGCTGTTATTTTAAATGTAAATCCATATGAAATTAGCTGACGGATTTGGTTCTGAAGACGTGTTAAACCACGGGGTGGTTTTGCTAAATAATGCTCTGCATAGGTGTCTATTGAAAACTCTGGAGAGATCATCTTTTCTTCAAATTTTCTGATTTCCTCTAAGCCATCTGTTACATTACATCCTAGTTGCTCAAATTCACTTAGTGTTGACCTCCACAAGCGTAAAGTTGCAGCAAATACTCGATTTTTTTCCACCAATGGATCTAATGGGGCAGGTGTAGAACTGGAGATTACCGGAGATGAGGATGCGCTCTTGTAGGGTGTCGTAATTGGAGCTTCTTTATGTTGTTGAGATAACGGTTTTTGTGGAGGTTGATGACTTTGTTTGCATTTAGCTAAAAATTTCTTTGTTAGACTCTCTTCGGCCTCCTTTAATTGAGGAGATTTACGAGATAAGATTTCATCTCGTACTACCTTAAAATATTGGAGATCCCATGGCTTTGATAATGTTGCATACTCATTTATCTGCTTGGCTACTAAAATAAGGGCACCCTCGCTCATTTTAGTAAGACCGATACTGATGGTAGGCATTAAATGCTGAAATTCGATGTTAGAATAAAATGAAGGCATCGAAAAAAACCAAGAGACCAACGTGGAGATTAACTCCTTATCTGTTTCGGTATCAAGTCCTTCTGAGAGATTGTATAGCGCAGTATAACATTCTTTCCAAGCGTATTTTTGAAGATTGGATGATAACTTTTATCATAACGACTAGCTTCTTTAGGGTGAGTTTTTGAAATTTTTTTCTGAAGCCGTTCACGAATCGTACAATTATGGTGTTTTTTTGTGTATTCACTTAATAGTGTATCGCTTTTCTTATCAATGTTGATTGACATTTCATATGAACTTACTGTTGCTGCTACTAGGGATTTGGCGACTAGATACATTTGCTCTGTCGCTTCTGTCTTTTTTTCCTTTAAGATTTCTAATATTGCTCTTAATAGATATTGAGCTACAGTTGTATACTTTTGTCGTGTGTGCAAGCAAAGCTGAAATGCAAACTCAAGTTCGTATAAAACTTCGACATTTGGGTTGTCACTAGCGGACATAAATCCATATCTTGTCAGCCCAAATTTAGAGGTGCTTTCTGACGAGCTTTTTCCAATATACTTCAGTATCCTTGAAAATAATTGCTTGAAATTGGTTAGAATAGGGGTTATTTGATCGGACGGTGCATTATCCTGAACTACCTTTTGCAATTCAATTGCATACTCGGCAACTACTTGCGACAAAATTCCATTTTCGGGCGTTAATATTGTTCCTTCTCCAGATTCCCTTCCCCAATAAGGCTTTCCTATCCACTTCTGCTTTGTTGCTAAAGATGGTTTTATCTTACTATAGCGGGCGTCCACAAACTTAAAAAATGACACCTCATCGACTAAAGAGGCTTCTAGCTGATTTATAAATAATTGGCCAACGCTGACAATCTTTTGATGCATAATCCGCCTTGTATAGAAGAATATTGAGTACGGAGTAATCGGTCAGTAGTAGAATAGTAGCATTTTAGGGAGTGTTTAAAAATACTACCTCTGTTGGGACTGTTGCATTGCCTAATACTCTTTTAGATGATGATTAACCTGAAACCTGAGCTACTCGATTTTTTGAGGTGATGACCATTCGCCTTCCCGTCCCAAATGCGCGGGAGGAAATTTTGAGGCCGGGGGCTGCTTGTCTGCGTTTGTATTCGTTTTGATGTACGGCGGAGAGTACCCATTTGACGGTGGTTGCATCGTAGCCGAGTTGGACGATATCGGATTCTTCGAGAAAGTTTTCGATGTGGAGTTCGAGGATGGCGTCGAGGATGTCGTAGGGGGGTAAGGTGTCTTGGTCGGTTTGGTTGTGTTTGAGTTCGGCGGAAGGAGCTTTGGTAATTATTTGCTTGGGGATGATGTCGGTCATTAATCCAGCGAGTTGATACACTTGGGTTTTGCTGACATCGGCAATGACGCCTAGTCCGCCGCTCATATCTCCGTAAAGAGTACAGTAACCAACCGCAAGTTCACTTTTGTTGCCGGTGGTGAGGAGGAGATATCCATATTGGTTGCTGTAGGCCATGAGGAGGTTTCCTCGGATCCGGGCTTGGATATTTTGCTGGGTAATGTCTGAGAGTGGGCCTTGAAAATGGGAGATGAGTATGCTTTCAAAACTTGTGATGAGGGGGGTGATGGGGATTGTACTAATGGAAACTCCTAGAGTTTTGGCGAGTTGTATGGAGTCGTCGATGCTTCCTTTGGAAGAATATGGGGATGGCATTGTGATCGTATGGATGTTTTCTTTTCCTAGTGCTTCTGTAGCGAGTGCCGTAACTACGGCGGAATCAATTCCTCCTGAGAGTCCAATAAGTGCTTTTTTAAATCCGGTTTTTTCTGTGTAATCTTTGATGCCTAACACTAAGGCCTCTTTAAGTTGAGTAATGTCGTTTTCGTCGGTTTTGGCACTGTGGGATTCCGTCATGGGGAAATGGTGGGAGGTAAAGTGAGTGTGGAAACCCTTGGATTCGTGAATACAACGTCCAAATTCTGAAATAATGCCGCTGTGCCCGTCAAAAATTAAATCGTCATTAGCGCCGACTTGATTGACGTAGACAATTGGGATTTTGTAGGTGGTTGCATGTTTTTTAAAGAGGTTTCGACGACGTCGTGGTTTGCCAATTTCATAGGGGGAGGCCATAATCGCGATGATGCATTCTGCCCCGGCATTGAGGCTGGCTTCGATGGGGTTTTGACTATAGAGCGTGGGGGCATTGTTAAACCAGACATCTTCACAAATTAAAATCCCTAATTTTTTGCCTTGAAATTGCCATACTTTTTGCGAAGGGCTCATATCGAAATATCGTGTTTCTTCAAATACATCGTAGGTCGGAAGTAGTGTTTTGGCTTGCTCAAAAATACTTTTTCCGTTTTGGATGACGCCGGCGATGTTATAGAGTCCTTTTTCTCCGTTGGCATTGCGTTTTGGGTAGCCAATGAGGATGGCGGTATTGGGGTATCTTAGGCTAAACTCTTTCAGCTCTTCTACTTTTTTTTCGACATCGTTTAAAAATTCCTGATGAAATAAGAGGTCTCTTGGCGGGTATCCTGTGATGCAAAGCTCGGGGAATATGATGATATCGGTATCCTGATGTTGGTTTTCAATTGTGGCTTTGATGAGGGTAATATTTTCTTCGATGTCCCCGATAATGGGATTGATTTGGGCAATACTGATTTTCATAGTTGTGTCAGTATACTAGAATGCCATTTGTTATGACTATCTCAGAACTTGTGGCTCATGAGGCTAAAAATATATTATCGATGATTCACTCTCGATGTGAGCTGATGCGGCTTAGCCCTGTATCGAATATGTCGGAAGACGAGGTTGTTGCAATTTCACATCGCCTTTTGAATCGGCTTGATCGTCTGAGTCATTTTGCAGCATTGTTGGGTGGGGGTATCGATTTTGGAGTAGTGGATTTTCGTCAAGTTATTGAAGATGTTATGGCGGATATTGGGGATACCTTTCCTCAGATTTATTTGGAATTTCAAGAATTTACATCTCAATCTCCGTTTATTTTAGGCAATCGTCTGTTTTTGTATCATATTCTTTTAAACATTGTGATTAATGCGGTTCAGTCCATGAGAGGACAGGGTAAGCTGTTGATGACATTATCGTCGGATGATCGACTGATTATCCTGGTAGAAGATTCTGGGCAGGGGATGGATGCTCATGTATTGGCCAATTTATTTGAAAAAAACTTTTCAACAAAGGAGACGGGGTTTGGAATTGGGTTGTCCTTAGTTAAAAAATTAGTACAATTTCATCGTGGGACGATTGAAGTGGAGTCTTTTTTGTCGCAAGGAACATCCTTTAGGCTGTATTTTCCGTTTTATTCGGAATTGACGCCTATTCCCCCTCCTGCTGAATTTATTGCTGACGAAAAACTTGAGGCGATTTTATTGCTGTTTAAGCAGTATATTTCGACGATTCGGCACTTTCTTGATACTCGTCAATTTGAGGATTTAGATACTTTCGTATTCTCGTCTTCCCGACAGGTGTATCAGGTTTTGCTGGGGCATTAACCCCGCTAATATACTTAGGTTGATGGATTGTTGCATTGTGTGATGCACAATCGTTTTTTTGAGTAAGTGTAGAAGCTCTTGGTAAATAAATGGTTTTGCTAGGAAGGCTTCTATATTGGTGATGCTTTGCTCATTTAGTGATTTTGTCATGAGGGGGTCTCCACTCATGCAGATGATTTTGATGTGTCGACTTGTAGTATGGATCATTTGACAGATTTGATTTGCGTTGTAATCAGGTAAGTGGACATCTAATAAGACGATGTCAAGATTTGGGATTTTTTCAACTAGGCTAATGGCTTCCTGCCCAGTATTAGCTTGGTAGGTTCGATAATGTGGTGCAATCAGTTCGGCGAGATTGCTGCTGAGTTCGATTTCGTCATCTACGATGAGGATTTTGTGGATGGTGTCGAATTTGCTGTATTTGTTTAGCGTTAAAAATTCGTTATGTGTATAAAGATGGACAAGTGCTCGGTTGATGATTTGGTTGATTTCAACACTCTGTACGGGGGCGGTAAGGATGCTAAATAGGGAGAGATTGAACTCTTTTTTCTTTTGAATGGCATCGATGTCAGATGTATAGACTACGATGGTTTTGCTAAGGTGTTGTGGGTGCTTTTGGAGTTGGGAAAGTTGCTCTTCGGTGGGGTTTTGGATAACACATATATGGAGGTTTTGAGGAGTGATTTGAGTGGGGATATGATGATCTGTGGTGTGGACAGTGGACCGTTGAATATTATTTTGGAGATCTGTATCGCATCCAATAAGATGTAGTCGAATACTGTAATTGAGTACGTTTTGTATCATTCGTTTCCCCCTGTTCCATACCCCTATGTGAAGGTACAATCTTAATCGCTTTTACCCTCGCTTTCAAGGAGACTGCTTTATGTTGAATGTCCATACTTTGCCCCTTGGGCCCATTGGAAATATGGTATATGTGATTGCAGATTCAGTGACGTTAAAGTCGGCTGTGATTGACCCTGGCTGGGATGTTGATGCGATTGTGGGATGTATTTCGAGTCATGGATATACATTGGATAAAATTTTACTGACACATGCTCATTTTGATCATGTGAATGCTCTTCTGCCTTTATTATCTCAATTTGATGCTCCTACTTATGTTTCCTCACGTGAAGCCCCAGTGCTGATGACGCCGATTCAGTCTGTGCCGTTTATTTATACCGAAGATCAAGATGTCATTTTTTTGGGGGAATTATCGATTAAATGTTTGTATACGCCAGGACATACGCCTGGAGGACAGTGTTTTTATGTGGCACCCCATTTGTTTACTGGGGATACTTTGTTTGTTGGTGCTTGTGGACGCTGCGATTTTGAGTACAGTGATATCAACTCGTTATTTCATAGTTTATTGGAGGTGATTGGAGGGTTGCCTGATGATACTATGATTTATCCTGGACATGATTATGGGGATAGCCCAACGGATACGGTTGGACATCAGAAGCGGGTAAATCCGTATATGAAATTGAGAGATGAGAGGCAGTTTAAGAGGGTTCGTGGCGGATCTTAGGTTGATTTTATCGAATTCCAAGCCAAAATAAGTTGATTTAAAGCACTTTTCATCAATTCCATAGTCACCCAAGGCATCAATTTTTTTGCCGTGGTTACACAATGATCCATCTTAAATTTAGAGTGATCACCTTCGGTAAAAATGGGTAAAAAATTAAAGGGGTCTTCATGCAGGCCAAACAACATCAAATATTCAAGTAATTCCCGATTTTGATCTTGTGCCTCAACAAGACACTCATTATACGCATGAACAAGATCCCTACACTGATCATTATTCGATTTTAAAAAGCTAAAAAAAATACGAAGATGTAGTAAATCATGATTAATAAGTCCAATAGGAGACGATTTCCATCCATGAACAGTACTTGTGCCAGGACAAAAACCTACTGGCCATACTGAATAGTCTTTTTTAAAGAATCTAATGGTAAAAAAAATACCTTGAAGCAATACCTGCGTGGAAAGCAACCCCCCTTTGCGACAAATGGGAATGATGAAATTCTGACTACAATCAATACTGAAAGCGCTGTACGTTGGAGAATCAAAGAGACCAACTCCATTCCCATATTCATTACCTTTGATAGTCAAGCATTCATAATGAGAAGCTTCATTAACTAAAGCAAGAAATGCAGTATAAAATTCTTTGTATGTTGCAGGCTGACTACGCCTAAGCGAATCACATTGACTTAAGATGGACTTGCATATTTTCGGAGAAATTTTTCGATAATAATCATCAAAAATAGTCGCAATATAGTCACAATACTGCCCTAGGCTTTTTGAAAGCTCATTTGTGAGGATAACGTCCCCATCTTTAAGGTGATATAAAATTTTAAAAAATAATTCTATGACAACATTGTCAGAGTCGAAGTTGTACCTTGGGTCAACTGAACATACTGAAATATTTTTTTTCATAACAAATAATCGTAAAAATGAAATTAATATTTCATTTACTTCACTTCTATGCGTGGTTTCTTCCAATAGCACTGGACAACAGTACGCTAGAATAAAGCGGATTAAGCCCTAGATATCGTGATGTGTATTGCTTTTTTCTCGACAATTTTTGGGAGTTTTTGGAGCTATTCTTTACTTATAGCGGCTCACTATACTACTTTATTGAGACTGTGAGTCATATTGATTGGCCAGAGGCCACTAAATCTTTTTGGAAAAATTGCCCTAAGCCGCTTGTTGGTGTTGCGCCGATGGATGGGTATTCGGATAGCGCGTTTCGACGGGTGTGTAAGCTAGTGAATCCGACAATTATTACGTATACAGAATTTACATCAGCTGATGGCATTCATCATAATGCAGAAAAGGTAAAACGTCGTCTGAATTTTGATCCGTCTGAAAAACCGATTTTGGCACAGATTTTTGGTAAAAAATTGGAGACTTTTGAAACGGCGACGAAGGTGTGCACGGATATGGGCTTTACGGGGGTTGATTTAAATATGGGGTGCCCTTCCAAAAAAGTTGTGAAGTCTGAGCATGGTGTTGCGCTGCGAAAAAAGCCTGATCATGCTTACAAGGTGATTGAAACCGTGGCAAATGCAACTCATTTGCCAGTGTCAGTTAAAACCCGATTGGGATGGGATAATGCGGATGATTTGATTGAGTTTTGTAAGGGGGCGAAGTCCGCTGGAGCCGATATGATTTGTATCCATGCGCGCACCTATAAGGTGCCGTATCGAGTGCCTGCGAATTTTAATCCGGTGTATGAAATGCGTCGGCACGTGGATATACCGGTGCTAGGGAATGGTGGTATTTTGTCGATTGATGATGGGCTGTCTAAGTTAGGTAATTTAGATGGGTTTTTAATTGGCCAGGCGACATTTGGAAATCCTTGGGTATTTTCGGAGTCTGGCAAGCCTCCTCGCTTGAAAGATCGTTTAAAGGTAATGAGATGTCATTCGCAATGGTTGATTGAAAGTAAGGGCGAATTGGTGGGGTGTCGTGAAATCCGTAAACATTTATTGACTTATATTAAGGGCTTTGATGGAGCTAAATTATTTAGAAATCGCTTATCTCAGGTGACGAGTTTGGTCGATGTGATGGCGATTTTGGATGAACTGGCCTTGCTTGATTTTGTTGTGGATATGGTGGCGACGGATGATGTTGTTGAGCTCGATGATACATCTGCATGTGAGGTATGTGAATGATCGTCGAGGCTGCGGAATACCCTATTCGCGTCATTAAGTCTAATCGTCGATCGGTATCGATTAAGGTGCATCGCGATTTGTCACTTGAGCTGAGGGTGCCGCTTCGGTTTAAGTCCTCGGAATTGCCAATGTTAATTAGACAGTATCAGGATTGGATTGAGAAAAAACGTGTGGAAATTTCGTCATTACCGCAACCTAAAGAGTGTGTATTCTCATCGGGTGAAACGGTATCGATTTTGGGTAAAAATTATCCAGTTGTCATTGAGATTGGTAAAAGGCTTCACGCATCATTTACGGGGGGGAGTGTGGTATTGGTCGTCAAAGCGGGCTCGACACCGGATGTCATCCAAAAATTAGGAATGAAATGGTATATCGGGTACGCACGAGAAGTGATTGAAAGTAGAGTCCGGCATTTTATGTCGCTATTTCCTAACTCTCCCAACCGAATTTCGATTAAGTCTATGAGAACCCGCTGGGGTAGTTGCTCGTCGGCTCGTCATTTAAATTTTAATTGGAAATTAGTGATGCTCCCCCTACCCGTGCTGGATTATGTGGTCATTCATGAAATGTGTCATATGTTACAGATGAACCATAGCGCAAAATTTTGGGCCGAAGTTGAGAAGCGAGATCCTAATTTTAAGGCGCATCGATTATGGTTACGACACTATTCTATACTTATTTAGGATCATTACTTTTCTAAGTTGGCTATTCCTCTTGCTTTTTTATCGATATGATAAACTTTACTTTTATCTATGTTTTTTCTTTACACGTTTACACGACTACTTAAAATAAGGGGTTTTTATTATGAAGTTTAAAGTTTCAGAATCGATTGTTTCGTCGGATGTTTTGATTATTGGAGTTTATTCTGATGATTTATCGCTTAAAAAGTATTCTAAGGATGTTTCTGGATTGGTGACTCCTGTGATTCACTCTTTTGTTAAAAGGAAGGCATTTGAAGGTAAATTTCAGTCTTTACTTCCGGTTTTAAATGTTGATATTAAGGGGTTTTCTGCGGTAATTGTAGTGGGTTTGGGAGAGGCGGCTAAGATCACGGCTACTCAATGGCGGATGGTGATGGGTGATGTGGCTCGGGTGGTGAATCAGTATCAATTGTCATCCGCAACAGTGATATTGCCATCTGGCTTGGATGTGTCGGCATCTGGCCAGGCTACTTCTGAAGGTGTGGTGATGGGACTTTACCGATTTGATCAGTATAAAACTGAAAAAAAACCTCT
>CAZZBY010000017.1:0-11904 GCA_964652635.1 uncultured Candidatus Marinamargulisbacteria bacterium
GTCATCGATTGAATCCAGCAAGGCCTTGGCTTCGGCCTCTTTTTGGCGTTTTTGGGCGTGGGCTTGGTCCATGATTGCGACGATTTGATTTTGGACTTCTATAGGGGGAACTGGAATTTTTACGGTTTTGAGCAACTGACTATTAACACCGGACTGATTATTCCAGTTTGTGCAGATGTTAAAAAACACCTTTTGCCTTTGAAAAAGATTCAAGACAATTTGCAAATACTTCGGAGAAATTAGAGAGTCTTTGACTTTGATTCGAGTAATATGGTTAGAACAAAAATAATCCCCATCAAGTTCAAAATATGCTGTTTTTCCGACCCATTCTTGACTATTGGTATTGTTAAAAAGCACTTCCCCTTTAATGAGCATTTGATCTAGCTTTAGCTCTCTTGCAAAGCGATCAATATAGATATTTTTATCAAACTTCAGACTTCCAAATTCATCAACATTAGTGGGACGTATTTGAATGACCCCTTCTTCGGTTTCAGCCTGATCGGATTTGCCAGCAGCAAAACCAGATTTCAAGTACTCAACCAAGTCTCCGATAGGGATTAACGGGTAGGTGTCGTCTTTATCTCTATTATCTTGGGAATAGTAAAGCGGATCAAAACGCTTGCTAGCTAGCGTTGCAGAAACAACAAAACACCGCACCTACGCCCCCTCCCGTTTCCGAGACGATTTTTTAGGTGCTTTAGGTTCTGGTTTCTTTCGGGACGGAAGCTGCTTAATCGCCTTTTCAAATTCCCCATCTTGCAAGGCTTTTTGTCGAAGCTGTTCAGCATGAAACTTGTCATATTCTCGTTCCGCATGAGCTTTAGCCAATTGATGACTGATTCTACCTGCATGCGTCAAAATCTCACGGTTATTCAGGGTCATAAATCCATCTAACTTGGTGATCCAATCGGTCATATACATCGGAATCCGGCGCATCGCCTGGCCTTCGGCAAAGATCAAATATTGCTCGGTTAAATTGTTCAGGGCCGATAACTCTTCAGCCGTGAGATAATTTTTGGCAATACTGACCTCGTTTTTTCGGATGACCTCACCCCGATGATTGGTCAGCCCCATATCCTTCTTGGTTGCATCCGCCCGTTCTTTGACTATCTCAGCGGCTGTTTTTCCTGTAATGGCCCAATGCATTTTGTTCTGAACGGTTTTGAAAAAGGTGAGACTTATTTCCTGGGTGGGATCATAGTCGGCACTGGTGGCATAAATATCGGTAATCTTTTGATAAAAACGCTTTTCCGAGGTGCGGATGTCTTGAATACGTTTGGTAAGTTCTTCGAAGTAATCAAAAGGAAGATCTGGGTTTTTCAAACGCTCATCATCTAGGACAAAGCCTTTAACGATGTATTCCCTGAGTCGTTCCGTTGCCCATTGACGAAATCGAGTGGCAACTTTGGATTGAATGCGATACCCAACTGAAATAATGACATCGAGGTTATAGTGCTTCAATCCACGTTTTACTTCGCGGCTCCCCTCAAATCGAACTTGTAAGAATTCCTTACAAGTTGCTGATTCAAGCAATTCCCCCTCTTCATAAATATTTTTTATATGAAGGGTAATATTTTGCGGCGTGGTTTGGAATAATTCAGCAATTAACGCTTGGGTTAGCCAAACGGTTTCATCTTCAAATCGAACATCAATTTTTGTTTGACCAGATTCGGTTTGATAGATCAGAAATTGAGAAGAGGGTTGGTTTTTCGACACTGCCTTAGCACCCCTTATAGCTTTCGGGAGTGCGTTTGAAGACCTGATATTCATCCAAAATTGCCTTCAAGTCATTTTGGGAGTCTTCCCGCCCCGTAGCGTCATACCCAATGCGATCCGCAATCGCCATAAAAATGGGGTAGTCCGCTAAAGTTTCGTTCTCATCTTTTCGGCGCAAGAAAACCAACGACGACTTTACGCCAGCCCCGTAATGAGAAAAGGCAAATTGCGGTAGCGACACCACGGCCAAAATCTGGCATCGAGCCATGATAAAGTCTCGTACATATTGCAACGAGCTATTGGTTAAAATACCATCTGGCAACACCATAGCAATTCTCCCAGTTCCGGGCTTCACAAAATCGATACATCGTTCAATAAATAGGATTTCAGTCTTTTGGTTTTTCTTTTTCTGTCCTAATTCATAAGAATCCAAGATATCTGTTTCAGATGATTTAACGGTAGCCCCAAATGGCGGGTTGGTCAGAATCACGTCAAAGTGATCTTTTTTAAACCCTTTGTGAATTTTTTCGATGGTGCCGAATTCCTCAAGTGCGCTAGCACTAATGACGTTGGTATGCCCATCATCATGGATAATCATGTTCATCTTGCAGACACGGGCGATTTGGTCATTGATCTCGATACCAAATAAATTATCTTTGGCAAAATCATGCCAGTAGCTATAGGCTCGCCCGGGATTTGAGATATTGGCTTCTGCATACTTGCGGATGGTATCTAAGGCATTCAGCAAAAAGCCACCACTACCTGAAGCCGGATCAAGAACAAAGTCGCTATTTTTAACTTCCATCATTTGCACCGCAAAGTCGATAATATTTCTAGGCGTAAAAAACTGCCCCATTTTGCCTTTGAAGAAATCCTGCATAAATCTCTCAAACGCAACACCTTTGGTATCTAAGTCCGTATCAACAAAGTTAACACCTTGGATATGCTCCACAACTTGATACACGATTTTGGGCTCAAGGTTGATATTGCCCTTAAACACTTCCGCATCTTGTTTTTTGGCCACATCATAAATGGCGTTGATGCGATTAAAGACATCATCGGCAGACTCATGAGTACCAATTTGGAATTGATAGTTTTTCCTTTTTCAACTGTATCTTTTTCGTCTTTGAGCTTACAAAAAAGGAGTTTGGACACTTCATCAAAGGCGGTGGTTGGGGCCAGCTTGCCGCCTTGCCATACAGTATCGTGGCATTTTTCTAAGGTGCTAATCAGCTCTTCGCGGGAAATTTGTTTGAGATCGTTGTGTTCATCGCCTTTTACAAAGCGATATTTGGAGACTTTCCCGAACTTAACCGGAATATTCGCAATAATGTTCTTTTCGCGTTCACTAGGTTTAAAACCAGCGACATCAAACGCGGTGCGAGTATTTCCAGCAATAACTGCGGCATATTTTGCCCGCAAACTATTGGCATTGCCAAAGGCTTGTTCGATAGCCTGCTTGTACTCGGCAGGCGTTACTCCTTCTTTTTTACATTCGATAACTAGAAAAGGTGATTTCTGTTCAGAGTCGGAATAAACGACGATATCCGCTAGGTCGCTTGGGGTTCGGCGGGGCACAGTTATTTCAAAATCAATTTGAGAAGCAGGGTAAAGGTAATCTAGGACAAGCTCGACAAAGAATGCCGCCCGCACTTTTTCTTCGGGGTCTTTAAAACTATAGGATTTGTCTGAGGCTCCATGATAGGTAATACGCTTGCGCTCATCATCTTTAAAGGAAAGGAGGTTAGCTTGTAGCCCTCGGTTAATATGGTGGTCAAACGTATTTTGCGTACTCAATCGATTCCAGCCTCTTCATTTTCATATTTTTTGATATCCTGATTTTACCAAGATTCTTCGATATTCGGAATCACGAAACAGCGACCAAAGACAGGCCGGAAGTTGTGAAAAAGGTTCTAAAATTCTTTGGTGAGTAGGCTCAACCCACCAAATTATTGGCGGTTGTTTGATCGGGTGGTGTTCTTAAAAATGTTTTTCCTTGTCGATTGGTAACAACGACGCCATCTAATTCGATATTTTTAACCATTGTAACGGCTATATCTACCGAGACCCAGTCCTGGCCATCAATTTGGTAGGCTATTGTTTTTTCTTTTTTGTCCTTTTGTAGACCTGTTAATTTCTTCCGAGGTTTAAATGGGGTTTCATAGCCCGCAAATTTTTGGATGTATTCGGTAACAAATACCCCATTTCCATCGGGGTCCAATTGATTATCTTTTAAATAAGTTTCCAATCGTCCATGGCCACCCAAATGCGCTCCCGCCAGCAAGCCTGAAACAGTAAATAAAAGGCCTTCTCTAGTTTGACCAGCAAAACGATCCAAGTCTTTGGCAATAATATATCGCCACTGAACTTTCATATACTCCCGTATCGCATTTTCTTGCGCTTGATGATTATCAAGAAAATCTTGCCTACTTTTTACTTCGTCTTTACCTGTCCAAAATTGATCCAAAAAAGAATTAGTAATCTTTCCATCTCGTTTGTAGTAACCACAATCAATAAGCGCGGCTTCCCCCATTTGATATTTCCCAAGGTATCCATATCTTTTCTGAATAGCAGAATAGTTTCCGCTCGATTCTCGTTGCCCCAAAGCCTCAAAAAACGCATCATAGGTTTTCATTTGCAAATAACTCCCTTTCATCATCCGTCATTTTTTCAGATGGGCCGCAATCGTAGTTTCCAGCGCGCCATACCAGAAAATGCTTACGATCCTTTTGGGGGTCCAGTTTCTCCATAAACCAACATAGATCATAATATCCGTTAGTTTTATGGCGTGACTTTGTAATATGACGACTGGTTTGTACACCCGAGCCAAAAAAGCGAGTCGGTTTACCATTAAGCAAGCCCGTTACAGCTACAATTGGCTTAAGGCCTTCTTTGGTTTGCGAATAAATTTCAAGCTCAATACCGCCTACAGCACTTGTGTAGTATCTCGACCCAATCAGAGCCAAAACTTCTGGAATATGGTCATCATTTAAATCAACCAAAGCAATTTCAACCTCAGATGGATCTGTATAATCCCAATTACCGCAAGCAACAAGCCGCTGCCCCACCTCTTGAGTTTTTGAGTTCATCCTTTTTGCAATTTTTTTTCTAAAGTCGGGATATTTTTCATTGGAGAAAGTAATCGGCTCCAATTTAGGTATAAAAATGCCACTTTTCCACGCAGCAATAGAGGTTCCTATTAGGATTAAAGCACTCCATAAAAACCACCCTTTTTTTATCATCATAATGGATTTGATTTTATCAGATTTCTTCGAGGGAAGAAATTAAGCAGGTACAGCAAAAATGTGATCTATTTTCAATAAAATAAGTTCTAATCTGGTCCAGCCACCCCCACCAAATTAGAGGGCATTACAAAAGTCACAGGTCTTGAAAGTCTTAAAAAATATCCTTAGCCGAAACTTCCCGACATTTCCCTTCAGAAACGGCAAGTCTCAACCGGCCAAAGCGCACGCGCTTTAACTCATGGACATCACGCCCCACCAATTTCAACATCCGCCTAATTTGCCGATTTTTACCTTCACGCATCACAAAACGATACGTATATTCCGACACACGCTCAACCAACATCGGTCGAGTTTTTTCGCCTAAAATCATCACTCCTCCCATCAAATAGTCCATATGAGACTGCATTAAAGGGATATCCACCACCACATAATACTCACGCTCATGCGGACAATGAGGATCAAGTAATTTTTTAGCCAAAATACCGTCATCTGTCAAAATAATCAGGCCTTCAGACTCCTTGTCCAATCGACCAACAGGGCTTAGTTTTTTATATTGAATCGGCAGTAAATCACGGATTTCAGTCTCGCCTTTTTGCGGCAAGTTAGTCACAACCCCACGAGGCTTATAATACGCAATTGTTGTGTATGAATTTTTCATTTCCCTCACTTCATCCATGACTTCAACCACATCTCGGCCAGGGGTCACAATCGTTCCCATCTGAGTGACAACCTTACCATTAACCTTAATCCAACCTTTTTGGATGCACTCCTCAGCCTTACGTCGGGACAAAATCCCTTCTTGAGATAAATATTTTTGAAGCCGCATTGGCTGTTTCACTAAGAGTCTCCTTTAAAATAGGGCGCTTGGGCCTTAACATCCTCTAAAACCGTTCGCAAATCTGGAAAAGATGAGGTCAACCCGACGATCTCAGGATAAATCACATTAAACTCAAAGTGAGGATGCTCA
Organism: uncultured Candidatus Marinamargulisbacteria bacterium; assembly: GCA_964652635.1. Lineage (GTDB taxonomy): Bacteria > Margulisbacteria > Marinamargulisbacteria > SXXA01 > SICP01 > CAMCZW01. The sequence goes on from CAZZBY010000017.1 coordinate 5,929, forward strand.
ACCAGATATCGAGACCATCGATCAATTTTAACCCGAAGCAATTTAGCTAAACCTAATACAAACACCCCAGTAATCGGAATACTAAAATAAGTCCTCACCCCAAAAACATCACACAGGGTTTGAAGCATTTCCTTACCCGTTACAACCGGATTTCCAAGCACAATTGCAGGTTTGGTATCATGAAATAAAATATACTCCGTCATCAACGCATAATCTCGACCATGCATAAAATGAAACTTAATATCCACCGTAAAAAACCGAAGTAACTTCATATACCCAATATGAGGTGCAATCCCACCTGAAATATGAGAAAAAGGATGAGTTTCATCCCCACCCAATACCATTGTCGGAAATACTGTCACAATTTTATCTGCCATAGGATGACCTGTAAGCCCACGGTAAGCCGCAGCCTTAGACCGAATATATCCAGTACCAATTTCATCAATATCCCTTAAAGGAAGATTGCCTGGACCCAAAATGCTAGCTGTCGAAAAATAAACAATCTTTTTACACTTATCCCAATTCATTAATCGAAATAATTCATGAGTACTCGTCACATTATACAAAAATGCTCGATCCGAATTTTGCCAAGAGGTTGCAATATGAACCAAATAATCCATATCCTGCAAGACATCCTTAAATTGGCCAATTTCAGCCAAATCTCCCCGATGAAGCGTGACATTAGTATACTGAGACAAATCCACCAAAAATCGGCTTCCCTTGCGCACCAACAGATGAAGTTCAATCCCCTCACGGCCCAAAAAACGGTCAAGTAAGTAATGCCCAATACATCCCGCAGAGCCTGTAATAAAAATTTTAATAGGTGGAGTGTGATGTGTCATAAAACCAGAAAATCGTATCATAGATTGCCCCTCTAAGCGACGCCCTAGTCACAAGGGGGCTGTTGCGAAATACTCCAGATGTGCAATATATCGCAATGTGCAGACTATCTTGGAGGCAAAGCTTCAGCGAAACCGGTAGAGTTAAGCATGGCGAAAATTGTGCAGATAGGGTATTTCACAACAATCCCACAAGAAAGCCTGTTCAATCAGTAATTGGCCCCTTACAATATAAAAAACCACATCATAAAAAACACACTAGGGAGTTTCAATGAGCATTACAGAATGGATTATATTTTTTGGGCCAATTATTACCCTCTTTATCATTGATCTATGGCTGCATAAGCGACACCCCGAACAAACATTTAAACAAGCCCTCGCCCTCACCTGCACATGGATTGCCGCAGCACTTTTATTTAACGTCTACATTGCCTTTGCACATGGCCCTCATGATGGGATATTATTTTTAACCGGCTATTTAGTCGAACTATCACTCAGTGTCGACAATTTATTTGTCATCATGATCATTTTTGCTTATTTCAGAGTCCCTAAAACCCACCAACATCGCGTCTTGTTTTGGGGTATCTTGGGAGCATTTGTGATGAGAGGCCTATTTATTGCAGCAGGTGTCACCATCATCGAAAAACTGCATTGGATGATATATTTTTTTGGAGCATTTTTAATTTATACTGCCATTAAAACCCTCAAAGAACATAAGTCAGAAGATAGTATTTCCAAAAACAAAATTGTAAAAAAAATTCAACAATGGCTACCATTTCACCCACATTTTGTAGGTGAAAATTTTTGGATTAAAATTAACTCAAGATGGAAAGCCACCCCCCTACTACTCACTTTAATTGTAGTCGAATTCACAGACGTTGTATTTGCAGCCGACTCCATCCCTGCCATTTTAGGGATTACAACCAATCCATTTTTAGTTGCAACATCTAATTTTTTTGCAATCATTGGGCTTAGATCTATGTATTTCGTCCTCAATCGCATATTAGAGGCCTTTCACTATCTCAAATATGCACTCTCATTTATTCTCGCCTTTGTTGGAGTCAAAATGCTAATCGAGCCTTGGGTAAAAATTCCAATCGGAATGTCATTAATTGCCATTATGGGGTCACTCACAATTGCGGGTCTATTCTCCTACTCTTACTACAAAAAAGGACTCAAGCATGGCCATCCCAAATAAATACGATCACCTCCAAATCGAAAACAAATGGAAACAAACTTGGGACACCCAAGGTACCTATCAGTGGGACCCTACACAATCGGCTGACACCACATTTTCAATCGACACACCACCCCCAACTGTGTCGGGATCACTCCACGTAGGTCACGTCTTTAGCTATACCCAAATTGACACCATTGCGAGATATCAACGAATGAAAGGCAAAAACATCTTCTACCCCATGGGATGGGACGATAACGGGCTACCTACCGAACGCCGAGTTCAAAATGTATTTAATATCACCTGTGATCCATCACAACCCTATAGCGCAGACTGGACACCCATCAAAGGTGGTCGCCAAAAAGAAGTGGAACGGGTCTCGAGACGCAACTTCATTGACGCCTGCCAACTCCTCACCAAGGAAGATGAAAAAGCCTTTGAAGACCTCTGGAAACAACTTAGCCTTTCCGTAGACTGGAGTCTCCAATACGCCACCATCGATCGGCATTGCCAACGCATTAGCCAACTCTCCTTTTTAGACATGGTCGACAAAGACATCGTCTATAACGTCGAAGCCCCCACCATCTGGGACGTCGACTTCCGCACCGCAGTCGCCCAAGCCGAAATCGAAGAGCGAAATCACCCGGGGGCTTACTATCACATCAAATTTAGCGTCGAAACCGATGGAGAATTTACCATCGCCACCACCCGACCAGAATTACTCCCCGCCTGTATCGCCGTAGTTGCCCATCCCGATGACAGCAGATACCAATCATTGTTTGGAAAACACGCAATCACTCCACTCTTCAAAGCCAAAGTTCCCATCCTCCCATCTACTCACGCTGACCCCGAAAAAGGCAGCGGAATCTTAATGGTTTGTACGTTCGGAGATACCGCCGACGTCGAGTGGTGGAAATCAAGCACCCTCCCCATCAAGCGCATCATTGGAGCAGACGGCAGATTTCTCCCCATTGATTTTGAATCAGGCGTATTTAAAAGTACCGACCCCACTTCCGCATCACGCCATTACGCAGCACTGGTTGGCCTCAAAATCAAAGCTGCCCAAGCCAAAATCGTCGAATTATTAGTCAATGACATGCCAACCCCTCCCAAAGCCATCGAACACCCCGTCAAATTTTACGGAAAAGGCGACTCCCCCATCGAATTTATGACCAGCCGTCAATGGTTCGTTAAACTGCTAGATCACAAAGCTGACCTGATCAAACAAGGCGACAAAATCAACTGGCATCCCTCCTTTATGAAAAGCCGCTATACCAATTGGGTCGAAGGTCTTAACCAAGACTGGTGCATTAGCCGACAGCGCTTTTTCGGCGTCCCCTTCCCAGTCTGGTATCCAGTCAATACCCTAGGTCAACCAGACTACTCCAAACCCATTTACGCCACCGCCGACCAACTTCCCGTTGATCCGATGTCTGACACCCCAAACGGCTATACCGAAACCCAACGCAATCAAGCAAACGGCTTTACAGGAGACACCGACGTCATGGATACCTGGGCCACCTCTTCACTGACTCCCCAAATCGCAAGCCATTGGACAGACAATCCTCAACGTCACGCTCAAATCTTCCCGATGGACATTCGCCCACAATCTCACGAAATTATTAGAACTTGGGCCTTTTATACCATTACCAAAGCCTGGCTTCACGGGAAACAAATCCCTTGGAAAAACGTTGCAATCAGCGGATGGGTACTCGACCCTGATCGTAAAAAAATGAGTAAATCCAAAGGCAATGTCGTCACTCCCAGCGGTCTTCTCACCCAATATTCCGCCGATGCAGTACGATATTGGGCCTCCCGAGCAAAACTAGGTTCGGACACTACATTTGACCCAACCGTATTTCAAATTGGACAAAAGCTATCCACTAAAATTTTCAACGCCAGTAAATTCGTCGTCATGCAAATGCAAGGATTCGAAGGCCACTCCGGTTTGTTTCAATTAAGCGACATCAGCCATCCCACTGATATCGCCCTGATTCACGATCTTCGTAGCCTCATCACCACCACCACCAAATCATTTGAAAATCTAGATTATGCCGCTGCACTCGAAGCAACCGAAACCTCATTTTGGAAATACTGTGACCACTTCCTCGAACTCGTCAAAATCCGGTCCTACCGAGACAAAAACATCACTCGTCGAAAATCAGCCCTAGCCACACTCCAGGAATCCCTCAAACTCTATCTCCAACTCTTCGCTCCATTCTTACCCTATATCACCGAAGAAGTCTGGTCCTGGACATTTTCCACTCCCGATCAGCCCTCCGTTCACAAATCCAAATGGCCTACCATCGATCACTTTACAGACATCCCTATCCCAGACACCACCACCACACTCACCACTGCCATCGATATCCTCTCCCAAATTAGGGCCGCCAAAACCGATAGCCAAAAAAGCCTAAAACACCCAGTAATCAAGCTCACCATTGAAGCACCTCAGGAAATACTCGCTCAAATCGAGCTCATTAAAGACGACCTCATTGCGGCTGGAGTCATCGAAACCTATCACACAATCCCAGCCGCAGATATTAAAATTTTTGTAGAAATATAAAGAGAGTAGACGACTCCAAAACAAATAAATAATACGACAAGATTATCGATGATAAAAAAAATAAAGTTCAAAAAATAACGTGGTATCATAAAAAAAACAGGAGTTTAAAAATGATGAGAAAATCACCAATTCAAGCCATAGTCTTCAGCTTATTTGCCTGCACCATCATCGGACTCAGCGGATGCGGAAGCAAAAATGCATCATCCAGCGATGCAGCAACTCAAGCAGATATCGATGCCCTCAGCCAAATCGTAGGAAAACAGCTTAAAACCACCCAACCCAGCCCAACAGAAAGCAGCCGTTTTTCAGCAAAAGCAAAAGGGAAATTTTCAACTTCGGAAGAGCACCTAGTTGACACCATCGCCAATGGAACAGAACTATCATTTTTAAACACCACCCTCACCGTACAAGACAACAAAATCACCTATAACAACCACGATTACACCTATGAATTTGGGTTTAGCGACGGCAGTAATGAAAATTACTACAGCTTTTCCAGAACCGTCAGCCCTGAAGAAGACATCCCCCAGATAGAGGCTGTGACAATTGACCAAACATCGACCTATACCAGTCATTTCCTACAACAATCCACATACCAAGTCTCCGATGGTCGAGTAAGCATCAACGTCATAATCAACGGAAAAGTACTGTATGGTAATCCGTCAACCCCCTACGCTCAAATTGACATCACCAATGCACACATTCTAATCACCTCCATCAACAATAGCGACTCAAATTCAGACAACTTCACCTTCACAATGCCATTCTCCATCACCATTCAAGATCTTACCTATACCGGCAAATTTACAGGAACTCAACACGAAACCAACGGAGAACCTGATGAAGAAAATCCTGGAGAAGACATCACATCAACTCTCACTCGTGACGGCAAAGAAGTCGGAATCATTAAACTATCCAATGACGGCAACTCAACAATCCGAGTTTTCCTCAAAAACAGCAGCGGCACCCTAGAGGAAATCGCAGCATCCAACTGAAGTCACTCTCCAATAGTGCCCCCCAAGAAGGTGTGGGAATAAGCAAAATCAAATATGGGGCTGACTCAAAAGTGGAACTATTGCGACACACCCCAAATATGCAATATCAGAGCGTATAAACCTTCAAGGAGGCAGAGCTATGCGTCTTCTTCTTCTACTGCTGCTGCTGGTGGTGATAGTGGACCAGCAACCAGTGCCGTTATACCCCTATACCTCCTAGGCACACCTGGACGATCTGCTTTTTTTGTAGCTAAATCCCCCAAAACAGCTTCAGGCGCAGGCAACTCATCCATTCCAACACACGAGGACGCACGACCACCCCGACTCCTTCGTACTGCGTCGCAAAAGGAAGCATAAGCAGGTTCAACATCATCCGGGGAAGTCACATGACCGGCAACC
>CAZZBY010000018.1:0-11672 GCA_964652635.1 uncultured Candidatus Marinamargulisbacteria bacterium
GTTTGAGCACCAACATTTGCACCCTTTTCTATGAGATATTTGACCACATCAAGATTCCCATGTTGAGCGGCAAAATGAAGAGGGGTATATCCTTCTGAAGTTTGAGCACCAACATTTGCACCCTTTTCTATGAGATATTTGACTATCTCAAAATCCCCAGATTGAGCGGCAATATGAAGAGGGGTATATCCTTCTGAAGTTATAACATTAACATCTGTATCAGATTCTGAGAAAAGTTGGACCATAGCAAAATTCCTACTTTGAACTGCAAAATGAAGATGAGTATATCCATCCATAGTAGGTTCGATACTTGTGTCCCTCTGTAAAAGAAGTTTAGCCAACTCAATATTCCCACTTTTAATGGCAGCATGAAGGGGGGTATATCCATATAAATTTTTAGCCTTAGCATCTGCATTCCGACCTAAGAAAAGTTGGACTATAGCAAGACTCCCAACTTCAGCAGCAAAATGAAGAGGGGTAGTTTTATCTTCACTTTCGACCCCGACATCTTCTGCATTATCTACAAGCAATTTGACCACATCAAGATGCCCATGTTGAGCGGCAAAATGAATAGGGGTATGTCCGTTTGAATTTTTAGCCCCAGCATCTGCACCCCGATCTAAGAAAAGTTGGACCATAGCAAGATTCCCATGTTGAGCGGCAAAATGAAGAGGGGTATATCCTTCTGAAGTTTGAGCACCAACATTTGCACCCTTTTCTATGAGATATTTGACCACATCAAGATTCCCATGTTGAGCGGCAAAATGAAGAGGGGTATATCCTTCTGAAGTTTGAGCACCAACATTTGCACCCTTTTCTATGAGATATTTGACCACATCAAGATGCCCATTTTGAACGGCAAAATGAAGAGGGGTACTCACTCCCCATTCTTTGGAAGCTAAGTCGTTTACGCTAGCCTCCAAAAGATGTGTAGCAAGATCTAGATGTCCATTTTGAGCGGCAAAATGAAGTAATGTGAAGGGACTTCTAAGACCAGATTCGACTCCCTTCGATGAAAGAAACTTCAATATCTCTACATTTCCAGTGATCGCTGCATAGTCAATTAAAGTAAGTCTATGGGAATCTGTAGCCTTTAAATCCGCTACTTCATACCGCACGATCTTCCCTAGATTTTGGTTCAAAACATCTAAAAAAATATCAGATACCCCTAACTGATGATGGGAAGGAGCAGTAAGAGTGAGTAGAGATTGTAAACATCGCCAATTCGCAATTTGGACTGACTCGGTGAATAGTGTTTTGAAGTCACCAGATTTTCCAAAGCTCTGACTAGCTGTCGATAAGGTTTTCCGAATTTCATCCAACGTCATCATCTCTTCCTGAGATATGAGATTAGCCGGCATAGAAAATATTTTTTTATTTTTCATCACCATTTTGACTCCATATCTGCCTTATTATCTACAAGGAAACTACAAATTTATCGACAGTTTTTAAAAAATATTGCTAAGTGTATCGATTGTCCATTTAAGCTTTCGCCAAATCCAATACCCTGAGACCGCATGTTTGTTATGGGTGATGGTTTTACGACTACGCTCATGATTTGGGGAACTGCTGAGTTGAATTCCTGTGTAATTATGATGATTATGCTACAATTTTTTTTATGCTTTATCAGTCTCAACTTAGTTTAACGGATATCATCGTTGCCGCCCTGCGTGAAGATATTCCGGATGGAGACATCACCACAGGGTTGATGGTATCGTCACCGTCAGTCTGTACGGCACGCTTGATTAGCAAAGATATTGGGATTTTTTATGGTACCGAAGTTATCGATGAGGTATGCCGGTTGGTGGATGCGGATATTGCAGTTATTCATCATATTGGCAATGGATATGCGATGTCGTATGGCGATGTGATTTGCCAATTTACTGGGTTAGATTCGTCCCTATTAATTGCAGAGCGGGTGATGCTTAATTTTGCACAGCGTTTGTCGGGAATTGCGACTCGGACACGGGCATTTGTGGACCGATTGAATGCGCCTCATATTCATGTGCTGGATACTCGAAAAACGACTCCGTTGTTTCGGTTTTTGGAGCGACGGGCGGTTGTGGCCGGCGGTGGCCATAATCACCGGCTTAATTTATCGGATATGGTGTTGATTAAAGAAAATCATCTCTCTCGCTTTTTATCTAAAAATCATACTAGTCGATTACCTGTGATGTTTTCGTCATTTAAAGCGTTTTTCCCGGATATTCCGATTGAAATTGAAATTGAAACTTTGGATCAATTGAGACAATTTGACTTGTCTCGAGTGGACTATATTTTGCTGGATAATTTTGGTCTTGTTGATATTCAAACTGCGGTGGATATTTGTCGTCAGCGAGGGTTTAAGGCAGAGATTGAAGTGTCAGGAAATGTGACTTTGGAGACAATTGAGCAGTATCGTGAGCTGCCAATTCATCGGATTTCGGTGGGAGCATTAACCCATTCTGTACCGGCATTGGATTTATCTTTGTTATTTGATGGAGTGAAGTTATGATCGATTTTAATCAAAAAACTGAATTTGATGCTTTGGATTATCCGACCCTATTTATGGCATGTCAGTCTTGTCAGCGTTGTGGATTGGCGGAAGTGCGAACCAATGTTGTGGTTGGCAGTGGGCCTGTCCCCTGTGATTTGATGATGATTGGGGAAGGTCCCGGGGAACAGGAAGATTTAAAAGGGATCCCCTTTGTTGGCAAGGCAGGGCAATTACTCACTAAGATTTTAGAGTCTGCTAATATTGATCGGGAAACGAGTGTGTATATTGCTAATACTGTGAAATGTCGTCCACCTCAAAACCGTACTCCATTGCCAACAGAAATTGAGGCGTGTAAACCATATTTGATTCGGCAAATCCAGTTAGTAAAACCTAAGATTTTGGTATTGTTGGGATCGCCGGCACTGAAGACAATTTTGGAGGAGTCTTTGCCAATTACAAAGGTACGAGGGGAATGGTATACAGCCGATGTGGATTATATGGATCAGCCTCTTTATATTATGACCTTGTTTCATCCCTCCTATTTGCTGCGTCAACAAAGCCGTGAAAAAGGGAGCCCAAAATGGCTGACTTGGAAAGATATGTTGGAAGTGGCTTCGGCCTTGTCGTTTTACAAAGAGCCTCTATAATACCTAGTCAATGAGCCGCAATCGCAATCGACGACGTTCTAATTCTCATCATCCTCAAAATCAGGCCCCGAAGCCTCGGTTTACGCATAAGATTTCGGATCATTTCTCTAAAAAAGATTTTCTATTTACGACTGAAGGTGGCGATCAAAAACTCAAAATCAGTATGGGCTTGGTGGGCGGCTTGGAATTACTCAGATCGATTGCTAAAAAACGCATTATGATTACCAAGGGATATATTACCCCTGAGGCTGCTGAAAAAGAGGGGAATTGGAAGCGAAATTACCATCCTTTAGGTTTGGCTGCGGATATCCGTATCGATGGAATTTCGAATGAAGATGCCTTTTTAATGGCCGAATCTGTTCCGGAATTTAAGGGAATTGGATTGTCCTTAGATGGTAATCATGTACATGTGGATACACGGAAGACGGCTGAGCGTTCACTATGGGTTGAGACCAATGGTCAGATCATTGATTTAACGCCTCAGCTTCGTGAAAAATATGGCTTAGTCCCCCAAGCTCCCTCTCAAGATCAGTGATGTCCCCCCCCCTGCTTCGTCAGGTATTTTTGGAGTATATCACCCAATTTTTATCTTATTTGTCTGATGAGAGGCGATATTCTCCGCATACGGTATCTGCGTATTACTGTGATTTAGTCCATTTTTCTGAGTTTATTTCGGAGGAATCGATTGAGACTTTGGAGTCCATTACGATGCACATCTGTCGGCGGTATTTGGTAGTATTGGATGAGGGTGGATTTTCTCCAAACAGCATTGCTCGAAAACTGGCGACCTTTCGTTCGTTTTGGACATTTTTGATGCAGCGAAATATTGTTCTTAAAACTCCGTGGGCCCTGATTGCAACGCCAAAACTTCCCCGGCATTTACCAACGGTGCTGACAGGAGATGGGATGGCGGATTTTATTGAGTCTATCCCGACGAATACGCCAGCAGGCATTCGGGATCGGGCTATTGCGGAATTGTTGTATGGGGCTGGATTGCGGGTATCCGAAGTCGTCGCAATGGACTGTGATCATGTTGATTTTGACCGGCGCGAAATCCGAGTTATCGGTAAGGGGCAAAAAGAGCGGATTGCCTTGTTTGGAGATGTGGCCAGTGACTGGCTGTTGATTTATTTGTCCGATGCTCGGCCGACATTTTATCCTAAGTCTGTCTTTCCTCTATTTTTAAATCAGAAAGGGGGGCGGCTGACGCAGCGGAGCATTCAACGTTTCATTGCACGGCATGCGAGGCTGCTAGACCTGGGGCATCGGGTGACGCCGCATACCTTGAGGCATTCGTTTGCGACAGATTTGTATTCGGGAGGGGCTGATTTGCGGGTGATTCAGGAATTATTGGGGCATGAAAGCATAGGAACGACTCAAATTTATACGCATCTTTCTGTTGAACGACTTCGAGACTCTATTAAAAAATTGGATGACTAAGTATACTTTTTGCCTATGTCTCATTTAGATAATTTTGCCGTTCGTGGCGATTTGGTACTATCTCCAGTTTTGTCTCATTTCACACGCCTGAATATTGCGTATGGAAAAGGGTCATATTTGTATAGCACTGATGGTGCTGAATATTTGGATTTTACTGCGGGAATTGCCGTGGCTAGTACAGGTCATTGCCATCCCGATGTGGTGGAAGCCATTCAGCGTCAGGCGGAGACTTTAATTCATGCCTGTGCTGGGGTTGTGTATTATGGCCCTAATGTGGCCTTGGCCGAAAAGTTGGGGGCGATTTTAGATTATGATTTGACCTCCTGCTTTTTTACTCAAAGTGGAACAGAGGCGATTGAAGCCTGCCTTAAAATGGCCAAATATGTGACCGGAAATCATCGGATTTTGGCATTTACCGGTGGATTTCATGGCCGTACGATGGGGGCGTTGTCGGTGACGACGTCGAAAGATAAATATCGGCAGGGCTTTGGCCCGATGCTGGATGGCGTTGAGTTTTTTCCATTTCCTTATGCGTATCGGTCTCCGTGGGAGTCTACACCAGATACTTTTGATGATGTTGCTGTGTCTCAGCTGGAAGCATATTTTGAAACGATTGGAAATGACTTTGCCGCAGCCATTATTGAGCCTATTGTCGGCGAAGGCGGGTATATCCCTGCATCCAGTGCGTTTTTAAAAGTGCTCCGTCGCCTCTGTACTGAACATGGCATGCTATTGATTTTTGATGAAATCCAGACGGGAATGGGCCGTACTGGGGCCTGGTTTAACTTTCATCATCATGATGTCATCCCAGATATTATTGCTCTTTCAAAAGGTATTGCATCAGGAATGCCATTGGGTGCTTGCGTATCGACCCCCACATTAATGGCCAAATTTTCCCCTGGAGCTCATGGTGGGACTTATGGGGGTAACCCTGTGTGTTGCCAAGCAGCACTCGCGACGATTGAGGTATTGTCTCAGTGTTTACCGGATATTTCTCGCAAATCTCAATTGGCGTTTTCTCAGCTTCGACTGCAGCTAGATGATCACCCGAATGTGGGAGACATTCGAGGCCAAGGGCTCATGATTGGCATTGAAGTGGTGAAAGACGTGACCACTCGAGATCCTGCCCCTCAGTTGACCCAAACGATTATGACTAAAGCCTCTGAAGAAGGATTACTCATTGTGTCCTGTGGAATCCATGGGAATGTCTTGAGGATTATGCCACCGCTCACGATTTCGGATGAGGAATTGGCTATCGGGTTATCGATTTTGATTTCGGTGTTTGATGAGTGCCGTTATTAAAGGCCGTCACGCAATCAATCAAGCATTGGAAGCGGAGGTTTCGCTTCGTCATATTCACGTCAAACAGTCGCTTTCGCACTCTCCAGATTTGACCTCTATTTTAAGTACGGCTCGAGATCGGGGAGTACGAGTTAGCATCATTTCGGACTCTGAGTTTAAGCGTCAGTATTCGGATGTTCACGTTCAAGGGATTGCCGCTGAGGTGGATACACCGCTTTGTTCAGGAAATTTGTCTGACTTGACCCGTCATCACCCCCTTCCGCGGATTGTACTGGTGCTGGATCATTTGGAAGATCCGTATAATTTTGGGAGCTTACTGAGGACTTGCGATTGTTTGGGAATTCGTTCCGTGGTTTTTCCTAAAGATCGCCAGGCTCCGATTACGTCGGGGGTAATTCAAGCCTCCTCTGGTGCCGTTTACCATTTGGATTTATATCGCGTGGCCAATGTAGGGCAGTCGTTAATTCAACTGCGGGAAGCTGGCTATTGGATTTATGGAACTGATGTGTCGGGAGGCGTTGCCTTAGAATCATTTTTGTTTCAATTTCCTTGTGCCATTGTCTTGGGAAATGAAGCGAAGGGCCAATCCAAGCGTATCCATGATTTAGTGGATGCCAATGTCATGATTCCAATGAAAGGCCAGATCGAATCGATGAATGTGTCTGTCTCCGGTGGAATTGTTCTTTATTCCGTTTCGCAGCAGCTTTGTACTCAGGACCACCATGCGTCCGTTTAAGCAAAAAATTAGTATCCGTGTTAAAATCCTGATTCCCTTTATCGTGGCTATGATCATTATGGCCATTGCCTCCATTTATTTGTCGATGGGTTTTATTTCAAAATCTGTTGAAGACCGCTTAATGGCCGAATACGAAAAGAAAAGCGCATTTTTTTCAGAGCATTTGTCCAAGCAAACCCAGTTGCTTGATACTTATTCTCGGATTTTTGTAAAAGGATCTCCCGGTGTCCCTAAGCTGATGACGGATCGGGATCACCTTCGGGTGTATTATCGAGTTCAGGATCTTTCTCCAGCTCAATTTAAGCGATACCGCCCCTTAATTGCTCAAACTCTTCCTGGCACCTACCAGATTTTCCCTATAATTTCGTCGACGAAAGATATTTATGACGCAGTACTTACGAGTATTATTCAAGGAAATTCAACATCCTCGTCTGGACCTGTCATTATTGAACTTCCATTATCGTATTCATCCCTCACTTCAGGCCTGGACCCTCACTATATTGAACATATTGCGCTTGTGTTTGTGGATGGCCGTAACGCTCCTCATTTTGTTGCGGCCAGCGATATGATTACATCGTCGACTCCCATTAAAACCCAGATATTTTCTCATGTGATGACGGCTCATGCTCGGGCATTACCTCATTTTGTGGGATCTATTGTCGTGGATGGGGATTCTTACAATATTATTTTGCGGCGGGAGTCAATGGCATTGCCGTTTTACTCGGTGGTCTTAGTTCCGTTAATTGCGATTTCGGATGTGGTTCGCCATATTGTGATTGGCACTTTTGTCTTTTTGGCGGTGTTGTCAGTCTGTTTGATTTTACTGTATGCATTGATTATTCGAAAAATTACAACGTCGATTGATATTTTGACGGATGTGGCCCGAAAAGTGTCGAAAGGAGATTTGACCCAGCAGGTCTTTATTAGTACTTTGGATGAAATTGGCACACTATCGATGATGTTTAATCGGATGATTGAGAATCTCCAAAAATCGTCTCTGATTCTTACCCAGGAAAAAATGCAGTCCGAAGCCATTGTGTCGTCAATTGCTGAAGGGATTTTGGTTACTGACCTTAATTTCTGCATTATTTCTGGAAATGCCACAGCCGAAACATTATTAGGGCTGACGTTTTCGGATTTAATTGGTCTACCGGTATTACCGTTAATTACCCCTAAATCCATTACTAAAGCGTTAAAAGCCGCAACGCAATCTCAAGAATATCCGGTTACACAAGAAGTCAGCTTTCCCTTTCGTGGGAGCACGGTTTTATGCCTGATGACATCGACAGCACTTCGTAATGAAAATGGCGAAAAGTCTGGAATTGTCACCGTGTTTCGAGATATCACTCGAGAGCGTGAAGTGGATGCCCTTAGAGATAGCTTTTTAAGGACAGTGTCTCATGAGTTGCGTACACCGTTGACATCGATTATCGGGTTTTTAGAGCTGGTCAAAGATGATACTTCCCTGACCGAAGATAAGCGTCGCTTTTTAGAAATTGCCTTAGATGAGTCGATCCGATTAAAAGACTTAATTAATGATTTATTGGATTTATCTCGCATGGAAGCAGGTACAGTCACGTTGGACACAACATCCGTCAATTGTCTTGAGTTACTCTCTAGCTTGGTCGAATCTCTTAGTCCTCTGACTAAAGGAAAGGCGTTGCAGCTGTCCTTTAATGTTTCAGACCCTACCCTAAAAGTGACTGCCGACATGCCTAAACTGCGCCGAATTTTAGTCAATTTAATTTCCAATGCTATTAAATTTACACCGTCTGGAGATGTGATTGTCTCGGCTGAACTCCAAAATGACATGGTGTTATTTAAAGTCATCGACACCGGAATTGGATTAATGGATACTGAAACTGGTATTATTTTTGAAAAATTTAGGCAAGTAGATTCGAGTGCATCTCGTAAATACCAAGGGATTGGTCTTGGGTTATCGATTGTCCGAGAATTGGTTGACCTTCATCAGGGTAAAGTGTGGGTTGATAGTACATATGGTAAGGGCTCGACTTTTTATTTCACGATTCCGGTTGCTTCCCCACCGACTTCTTAGCGCAAATCTGGTTAGGTGAAAATTACTCCAGAAAACAAAGATGATCGTCAGAGACTATATCGGATTTTGATTGACAATTTCAGCGTAAAACAGATATTCTGGGTGTCCGCTTTTCTTTTTTTGGAGGGATGGCGGAGTGGTCAATCGCAGCAGACTGTAAATCTGCCGGGCTACGCCCTACGTTGGTTCAAATCCAGCTCCCTCCACCAGCTTTTGCCGTCCTCATCATACTCTATCCCCCCCTCACAATTCCTACTCTGGCTCGCTGTCGCTTGGGACATTCATGAGATAATTAAATGAGTTACGCACAACTACCACATTGGTCACGCTGATTACTTGGACGGCGTGAGTGTATGTTAATGGAAAGTCCACCGTAGCACTTTTGGATGGCCATGTTGCTCCTCTCTGACTAATGGCTTCTCCAGGGTATAAATCGGCGGCACATACTCCACATGGAGGGCGAGTCCCCGCAGTTATTCCGTTAAACTCTTCCGATTTTCCTGCTTCCCTACGCAGTCGAAGTTTGTATTCTTTAATATGGCGTTCGGCGTGCAACCCTTCTCGTGCTTTTTCGGGAGGCACAACAGTGACAGGTGAATCCATTACTGCTTGGATGTCACCATATCGATCACTATGGAAACCTTGATCTCCCGCTAAATATTTCTCCGCCTTTTGGGCATGCCTCAATTGAAGTTCTTCTGGTAAATGCTCTATATTAGGTCTTGCTTCGGAGTCATCATCTCTTAATACCTTCTCTAGTACACCACGCATAGTCCCTCCACTATCTTTAAAAAGCGTAAGGAGGGCCTTGTTTCCAGTAGTGTTATTTGTTGACACAATAAAATGAGGGTCATTGTCCTTGTCGAAATGAATTTGTACTTCTATAGGATTTACCCCGCATTTTTGAAGTTCACAAAAAATAATTGTGGCTAACCACCTCAGTGCCTGATACGTTCGTTTATCGTCATAAAACCCTTCACTTTTTAAGATTTGTCCTACTCGACCCGCCATCAGTTTATTGAACACTGTTTTGTTCATTCCCTTTGGAACTTCCTCTTGATCACCATCTACAAAAAGATATACCATTGACTGTCCACCGCCGTACTTCACAAAACGGCCTGTTAGGCCCCTATCTTCGGCAACCTGATTTAAGAATTCAAGTCCCTCTGGACTACTCCACGTTGCGACTTCACTATCTGGAGCTTGCTTTGCCTGCTCTAGGATGGAGGGTCCCGATGATGAAGAACTCGCCTGTACGGTAATCCCTAGTTGATGCTGATATATCGCTGATTCTGCACTTAACGAGTGTGGCTTCTTAGAACTACTTTGTAAAACCGGTTTTGTTTTTTTTTGTAGCCTTTTATGCCCGTTTCCTTTTCTTTGCTTAATGCCGGAAGCTGTTTTTTTTATGCCTATGGATTCACTTCTTATTCCGGATATCTTAATTCACCCCATTTTCTTTTTCCCAATTTGGATTGTTTTAAAACGAACCTCTATTCAACAGCTCCTAACTCGGCGGAAGTACGGAAAAACCATACCCAGCATGGATCTGTTGCAAATAATGGGACTGTTGCGAAATTTACACTGGCCTCTAGGGGTGATTATGGTCTTTATACCCTGTGATAGTCATCTTCGATACGATGGATGTCATCTTCACCGAAATAGGCACCGCGTTGGACCTCGATGAAGACGAGGGGGGTGGCATGCGGGTTTGCGATGCGATGGGCGGCTCCAGTTGGGATGTGAATAATGTCACCAGGCTTGTGGGTTTGAATGTGGCCATTGAGCGTTACGATGCCTGATCCGTGGACGATCACCCAGACTTCTTCCCGTTTGGAGTGGGTTTGATAGCTGATTCTACTGTTCGGAGCCACTTCGATGCGTTTGACTTTGCAAAATGATTCTTGCAATAACACATCGTAGTGCCCCCATGGTCTGATTTCATTTTCAAGCTGTGAGGTCGTCATTTCCGTTTGTTTTTGATGGTAATGTCACTTGTTGCAAAAGAGGTTGTTGCTCTAATGGCCGATTTTCATCTTGGTCTACTTCGGACATGGCCATAACTCGGTCCCCTTCATCTAATTTGAGGATTTTAACCCCCATTGCCTCCCTGCGTTGGGTGGAAATTGCTGCAATTTTTTGCCTGCACATGGTGCCATTTTGAGTCACAATCATAATTTCGTTTTCTTTTTGTGCAACGATTGCATCGGTCACCTGCTCGCCTTTAATGGTTTTTCTGAACTTGAGTCCTTTGACCCCAATTCCGCCCCTATTTTGGCACTTAAACTCATCTATAAGGACATTTTTACCAAAGCCATTTCGAGTGATAATCAATAAGTTTGATTTACTTTCAGGCTCGATGACGGCCATGCTGACGAGGCTATCCTCTGGTTTAATTTTAATCCCTCGGACTCCACGGGACACTCTGCCCATTGGGCGTACTTGCTTTTCTTCAAACCGAATGACCATACCGGCGGTGGTGACGAGAACGATGTCTCGTTTTCCGTTGGTTTTAGCGACCCATTTCAGCAAATCACCATCATCGAGGGTAATGGCCATAATCGGGCGATTTTTGAAGTGAATAAAGGCGTTGAGAGGAGTCTTTTTAATGATGCCTTTTTTGGTGGTCATGAATAGGAATTCTTCTGTATCGAAATTGGAGACTGGGATCATGGCACTAACGGTTTCGTTTTGCTCAAACTGGAGGAAGTGGGCAATTGAAATCCCTTTCCCTTGCCGTGATGCTTCTGGAATATTGTAAATCTTGGTTTTAAATACTCGTCCTGACGATGCAAAGCAAAGCAAATAATCATGTGTATTAGTCACGAATAAGCTTTCGATCACGTCCTCTTCCCGGGTAGCCATGCTGTTGACGCCACGCCCGCCTCGAAGCTGGCTACGGAACATATCGATTTTCATCCGTTTCACAAAGCCTTTTTTAGAAAATAACACGGCCACTTGTTCGTTAGGGATGAGATCTTCCATTTCCATTTGATCAACGGCTTCTCCAATGAC
>CAZZBY010000019.1:0-11538 GCA_964652635.1 uncultured Candidatus Marinamargulisbacteria bacterium
GATGAAGCCACAAACAGTACGAGAATTTTTTCAACAATGCCCAAATGACCAAGCCTGTTTAGACCATGTGATGCTGGTTAGGTATGGCAAGAAAAGCGAATGTCCAAAATGTGGTAAAGATACTCGCTGGTCAAAGGTATCAAGTCAAAGGGCTTATGCCTGCCAATGGTGCGGCCATCACGTTTATCCTTGCGTTGGAACACTGTTTGAATCATCAAGAACTTCATTACAGCTCTGGTTTTACGCTATTTATCTTTTCACCACTACTAGAAGCGGGGTATCAGCTAAGGAGCTTCAAAGACAGCTTGGCGTTACATATAAGTGTGCTTGGCGCATGGGCCATGAAATTAGAAAGCATATGGCCTTTGTCGATGGCGACAACATCCTCAATGGTGATGTTGAGGTAGATGAAACCTACGTGGGCGGTAAGGCTGTTGGGAAGAGAGGTCGTGGTGCGGATAATAAAACCATCCTCTTTGGGATGCTTGACCGTGACGGGGACGTTGTAGTTCGAGTTGTACCGAACGCCAAAGGCTCAACGTTAAAGCCTCTTATCTGCGAAAACGTCGAAGAAGGTAGTACGATTCACTCTGACGAATGGCTTGGATATCGTGGAATCGATAAAGAAGGCTTTGAGCATATGACTTGCAGTCATGGTGAGAAGAGATACTCAATCGATGGTGCGCATGTGAATACCCTGGAAGGGTTCTGGGGAAGGCTTAAGCAGTCTATCGGTGGCACGCATACTCACGTATCCGAAAAACACTTGGAAAAGTACGCTAAGGAGTTTGAGTATCGCTATAATTATCGTCTTCGTCCTGACCAGATGATGCCTGAGTTACTTTCGACTTTCCGACCATTGAAGCAAGCGTAGAGTTAAAGGCTTTTTTATTTCCCTTTTCCGCTTCACGATCTTTTATGAAAGACTCTAAATCTTTGTTTTCTATGGCTTTCTTGAGATTCATGACTAATCAAATAACGAAAGTTGACGATGAGCCTTTTTATGCTCGATAACTTCCAGTAAATCATATTCGGTGCGTAATCCATTTTCAGTTTGCCACTGTGTCGTCTTCACTTTGCAAATTAAAATGTCGCCTTTTGAAAACGCAACTTGGTTTTGTTCTACTTTTTTTAAAAAGTATTGATCTTTGACGCTAACACTAATTGTTGAACTGCCATCGTGTAACCTCCATTTATTATCCTCCTTAAAGGCTAATGAGATGATGGAATAGGCCGATTCATGCTCATATTCAAGAATCTTTTCATCCTCTAAAGTCGGTGTTTCAAAGTATTCCACTTCTTTCGCTTGAATTGTTTCTACGAGACGATCATTTGAATATATTTCAAAAATATCTACACCGTCTTTTAATAACGGCTTTAAAGATCCCTCTACTGCTTTTCTTATTGAAATTTCTTGATACAACTCTAAAACCCTTGAGGGGAATATAAAAGTTTCAGAATTAAATATGATTTTGACATATCCATTCTTTAAATCTTCAATATGGTTTGGCTTTCTACCTTTTAACCATCTAATCAAATGGTATAAACCTTTAACCGTTGCAATACCTACAACCGTTCCCCCAACGATCAATTCTTTCAATGCCAATATTGAAGCGACTTTGTCGCCGGCCAGAAAACTAATAGCTTGGCTTGTAAATGACTGTGTAAATCCAAAATTAACACCGAACGATCCTGGCTGAAGCGCAATAATTTCAACAGATAAATTAGTCCTGTTTCCATTAATTACCCGGTTTGATTCTTCAAACAACTCAGCAATTGACAGTAACGCAGGAGCAAGATCACGGACGTCCATCCTGTGATCTTTTAAAGCTTCTCCATCATATTGAATTTTAAATTCATTTTCAGATTTCATCCCAAAATTATACCTAAAAAATCTCTTGATTACTCACTTATGCCGATGGGATAATCAGGTTGTTTTAATATGTAATCCCTGTGTAATCTTGTCATTTTCACCAAGTCCGGGGCGGTAATCTAGCAAGTAGTTACTGATGGTAAAGTCACGGGTTTCGCCTGGTTTGACGGGTTTATTTTCGGATGGAATGTATTTGTAGCCGGGGATATATGCTTTGGTATCCCAATCCACAACCATAACTTTTTCGACAACTAATGGACGATTTCGGGAATTGAATACTTGGAAGGTAATCGTATGTGTAAATCCGGTGGTAAATAGCTTGGAGGGTGTGACTTGGGAGTCTTTGACGATGATGGTGACATCGCTGTTGGTAAGCCAGAGTTTGAAATCCAGTAATTTGTCTAAATTAAGGATACTAAATGTCAGCATTGCACTCATGATGAGAATGATCGCTGTTGATATAGGGTGTTTTTTAAAAAATGGAATTTGGGCCATTAAGTCTTCGATTTTACTCATCTTTAGGACTCCTAATTGGGGGATGGCTTCTTACATCGATTGAGGGCATAGGTGCCGAGTTTTCGGCAGTATTCGTTGATTCGATGATCTCCAAGTTGCTGATTGAATGAAAGCTTGCTTTTGTAGAGACGTCGCCACCTGGCTAGGAATGTGAGATTACATAACACTTTAACATCAGAAGCGTCTTCTGTCGCACTTGGAGTCAGGTAGCGGGCATCTCCATGGTGGATGTAGCCGCTGACTTTGGTATCCAGCCATTTTGCGATTGGATTTAATAATGGAAGGATTGGAGCTGCAAATTTGAGTAAATCAACGGTAATTTCGATGACAGCACCTGGGGGCATCCTTGGAACGATATCGATGGCATTGATGACTCTGTAAATGGGGGTTTTGATGTCGTCGCCAAATTCACTGGTGGCGACTCGTGGGCTGCCAAAGGTATAGCATGCGGCAGTAGTATCGCTTTCAAGTTCGCGGGTCGCTACAATGGCGAGGGCTCCGCCGAGGGAATGGCCCGTAATGTAGAGATTATACTGAGATACTGTTGCCAACGCAGCGTGGACATCCTTTTTGATTTGGTCAAATGCGGCTCTAAATCCAGCATGAATTTTACTGTTTCCAATATCCACTAAAAAACAATTAAGATCTGCTAAAATATCTTGTTTTTGAGTGGACTCTGTCCCACGAAAAACCAATACGGCGATGTTGTCGATATCCCGTTTGGCTAAAAAGGCCTGTGTGCCACAACTATTAAATGTCGTTACTAATGAAAATCCAGAGATCGCCAACATCGCTTCAAGCTCTTTTCTTCCATCCCACTCCTTTTGGTAGCGAAGATCGACTAAGGTAGTGAGGTGCCGCTTAATGTCATCTTGATCCGTGATACTGGCCATTTCCGTAGCCATGGTGTCAAGAATTTGTGACCAGTCCCCTTCAAATTTAAGGTAGGCTAAGTTGGACATCTCGGCCATTAGCCATGCCGTACGGTCACTGTACGCTGCTCTGGCTGTTGGGACTGATTTTTCTAATAATTCGCGGGGATTAAAATAATTCAATATGACTTCAAGTGTAATCAATTCAGTAAGTTTTCTCAAGAAATTGAAGTGGGCTTTCAAATTGTCTTTACTATGCCCGATTCCCCCCTTATTCTTTAGACTATGACTTCAGATTTACCCATTATTTTGATTACGGATTTACATAAAACCTACCAGTCTGGATTTGAGGCTTTAAAAGACATTCACCTCACTATTCGACGGGGAGAGATTTTTGCGTTACTTGGCCCTAATGGTGCCGGAAAAACGACTCTGATTAATATTATTTGTGGCATTGTGAATCCTAGTAGCGGCGTTGTTTTGGCTGATGGAGACGATATTATCCGTGACTACCGTAAAACACGCTCGAAAATTGGATTAGTGCCACAGGAATTGGCCACAGATATGTTTGAAAAAGTGTGGAATACCGTATCCCTTAGCCGCGGGATTTTTGGCAAAGCTCCTAATCCTGACTATATTGAAAAAATTCTGAAGGACTTGTCTCTATGGGATAAAAAAGACAGTATGATCCGTCAGCTATCTGGCGGAATGAAGCGCCGTGTCATGATTGCTAAGGCCTTGTCGCATGAACCTGAGATTTTATTTTTGGACGAACCTACTGCCGGCGTAGATGTGGAACTTCGACGAGATATGTGGGACTTGGTTCGTCGGCTACGGGATATAGGCGTGACTGTTATTTTAACCACCCACTATATCGAGGAAGCCGAAGAAATGGCCGACCGCATCGGAGTCATTAATCGGGGGTCCCTTATTTTAGTCGAAGATAAAGTGACTTTAATGACAAGATTGGGCCAAAAACAATTGATTATTTCTCTGATCTCACGTATGAATACCCTCCCGCCTTCTCTTATTTCTGAGTCAGTTCGGTTATCGGAGGATGGCTTTCATCTTTATTTTACATTCGAGAGTAAGCATGAAGAAACCGGCGTTTCCCAATTTTTGAAACAATTGGCCCAACTTGGAATTGAATTTAGAGATTTGGAGACTCAGCAAAGCTCATTAGAGGAAATATTTGTGAATTTGGTAGGTCATCAATCATGAATTATTATGGTGTTAAAGCACTATTTAAATTTGAATTATCTCGGTTTTTTAGGACGATTTTAGGAAGTCTTGCAACCCCTGTGATTTCCACATCCCTTTATTTTATTGTCTTTGGGTCAGCAATTGGCTCTCGAATGAGTGCGATTGATGGTGTTAGTTTTGGGGCTTTTATTATCCCCGGGCTGATGTTGTTATCGGTACTCACCGAAAGCCTTTCTAATGCGTCATTTGGCATTTATTTACCTCGGTTTACTGGTACGATTTATGAAGTATTATCCGCCCCACTCTCGGCCATTGAAATGGTGATTGGATATGTGGGTGCCGCGGCCACCAAGTCTCTCATTATTGGGGTGGTAATTTTGACGACTGCGCGCTTTTTTGTGCCTTTTTCAATTTTACATCCAGTGTGGATGCTGGCCATTTTAGTTTTGACTTCTGTGACATTTTGCTTGCTTGGATTTATTTTAGGGGTATGGGCTGATGGATTTGAGAAATTACAAATTGTTCCGATGATGGTGGTGACGCCATTGACATTTTTGGGGGGGAGTTTTTATTCAATTAGTATGTTGCCTCCGTTTTTTCAAAAACTATCATTATTTAACCCGATCGTGTATTTAATTAGTGGATTTAGGTGGAGTTTTTATGGATTATCGGATGTCAATATTGTCTTTAGCTTATCAATGATTTTGAGTTTTATGGCTGTATGCCTGGTCATTATTTGGGTCATTTTTAAAACAGGTTACCGCATTAAGTCTTAATTTAGTGGTTTTTTTGATTTACTGATTTGTATATCTATTATTAACCTACTACACTCTAGTGATATTTGATTACTAAAAGGAAGCATTATTATGAAACCATTTGAGCGACGAAATCGAGCAGGCGGACGGGACTCCAGGCAGAAAGAATCTAGTTTTGGCGGGGGGCATCCCAAAATGGGGCTTCACCAAACGATTTGTGCCCAATGCGGGATGTCCTGCGAAGTTCCATTTAAACCTAGTGGTGAGCGCCCCGTCCTTTGCAATGCCTGCTTTAATCGAGATGATCGCCCTCACCGGTTATCCCACATGGGAGATTCACAGAGGATTCAGTCAGGAAGGCCTGAGCGTTCCGATCGATTTGAACGCAGCAATGCAGCCGCTCGGGGTGGTAGTGATCAAGTCCAAAAACAATTGGCAATGATTAATGCTAAATTAAATAAAATTTTGGAACTATTAGGCGAAATTGACGAGGACTAAGTCGGCCTTACCTATCTAAATCTTGGGAGTATGGCTCTGTTTACGCTCACCGCTTCTTCACACATGGTCATCGGGCGTACCCAGGTCGCAAGAGGAGGCCATAAGGCCTCCATTTTGAGGATTTTCAACTCTATTATTCGACTCTTATTTTCTTTGATTTCTCGACTTCTCGCTTAGGCAGAGTGACTGTAATAATGCCATTTGAAAACTCGGCGATGGCTTTATTATCATCGACATTTCCAACGTTAACTGTACGTTGAATTTTTCCATAGTTAAATTCACTGTATGTTTTATTTTTATTTTCCTTTTTTTCCTGTCTTTCCCCTTGGATCGTCAGTAACCCATCATTAAATTCGATATTAATGTCTTTTTTTTCTAATCCTGGCATTTCCGCCTGAACATATACATTTTGTTCATCCTCAGATACTTCAATCGCATTTACCGATTCGTTAGCCAATCTGAGAGATCGGAGTGGTAAAAAATCTGTTTCATTACTTAAAAAATCATCCACCCAATTTGATAATCTCATTAATTGCTTTTGTTTTTTTGGTACTAAATTCATTTTTTCCTCCTTACCTGTGAAGTTGTTTGAGGGTACTATTTTTAAATACTCATTTCATCAACCAGGGGGGTTGATTTATTTTTTATACTCATTAAGCTTGTATTTGTTTATTCCAATACGGTTGGTGGTTTTGTGAATACTGGATGTGGTCTAAATCGAAATTTTGAAGATTTTCATTTGGGAATATGTGTTAAACGTAATTCGGTTGTTTTATACCAAAATCATGAATGTGCGTCTTTATGTGGGGATCAAGTGGCCAAAACCTGTGAGAAATGTACCCATCGTTCACGTGGAAAAATGAGATACAGTCTCTTTCAAAACAATGTCCGACTCGTGACAACACATTATGATGGCGAATATAAAGTTACAATTTTATCATCTGTTAATCCGCTTGTTTCAAGAACGATTTCAGATTTTTTATCGACGTCTGACCTGACAAGTCAGGAAAGAGAAGTGTTGAAACTGATTTTTCAGGGATATTCGAATGACGATATCCGGAACCTCTTATTTATTTCCAAATCAACTCTCAAAACTCATATTAATCATCTTCATCAAAAAATCCCTCTATTAATTTCTTTTCGGAAAAAATACATATAAAAACTTAAATGGTTACTTGTTTGATTACACTTTCAATAAAATGGTGGGTGGTTTTTTTGTTTTTACACGTTAAACGCCTTTGCCTTATCCAAAACTCAGGTTAGTTAAGCAGGGCGAAAATTGTGCAGATGGAGTATTTCGCAACAGTCCCATTTTATGGACGCATTGTAGAAGGCTGTTTGCTATTATTTTTTAATTATTTTAAATTAATTAAATTCCTTAATCGCCTCTAAAAATGAGATGGCGTATTTTTTTAATTTTTGATCTCCTACCCCTTGGACTTCTTTAAATTCTGACTCGGTTTTAGGTTTAATTTGGGACATATGCAATAAGTGTTTGTCATGAAAAACCATATAGGGGGCAATTCCAGAATCGTCTGCGATCTTTTTTCGAATTTCTTTTAATTTTAAAAATAATGGATTGGAATCAAGTGTGGATTTTGATTTTTTTGATTTTAATTTTTTAGTTATTATTTTTCTTCGAATGGACACCTTTTCTCCTTGTTTTAGGACATTCCATGAGAGGTCGGTGAGTTGAAGGACGGGGTACTTTCCATCGGTAATTTTTAAGTAATTTTGGTTTATTAATGAAAAAATATAATGCCTAATTTCTAATTTGTTTAATTCTTTTAATATTCCATAGGTAGACAATGAATTAAAATTATATTGTTTCATGGCCTGGGTATCTGCTCCGTGCAGGACGTCGACAACAAAACTAATACCAAAGCGTTGTTGCATGCGGTAGACGCAGGAGAGGATTTTTTGGGAAACGAGAGTGGCATCTTCGGTGACGCTTTCGTCAAGGCAGTTGTCGCATCCTTGGCAATTGGAGTGGGGATAGGTTTCTCCAAAATAATGCAAAATTTCCTTTCGCCTGCAAATTGGAGAATGGCAAAATGCAAAAAATTGCTCTAACCGCCTCAGCATATTTTGTTTGACGCTGATGTCGTCGGTATTGTCGACCATTCTCTTTTGAAGGATATAGTCCTGTGTGCCGTAAAGCATGAGACATTCTGCGGGAAGTCCGTCCCTTCCGGCACGACCGATTTCCTGGTAGTAGCCTTCGATGCTTTTGGGGAGGTCCATGTGAACAACAAATCGGATGTCTGGTTTATGGACGCCCATACCAAATGCGATCGTGGCGACCATGAGTTGGCTATCGTCTTTGAGGAAGCGGCTTTGGGATTTCTGCCTGGCCTCGTCGGTCATACCAGCATGGTATCGCTCGACGTTGAAACCTTGATCTTTGAGGTATGTGTAGAGTTTATCGACAGAATCTCGGGTGGTGCTGTAGATGATTCCGGAAACGGCTTGGCGATCCTGAATGAAGGTAGTCAGCTGGGAAAGCCCGTTGTCTCGCTGATGGACACGGATCGTGAGATTGGGTCGATCAAAACTCCCGACGAGTGTCATGGGAGAGTGTACGCCTAATTGGGCTTTTATGTCTTCGATGACGACCTTTGTGGCGGTGGCGGTGAATGCGGCGGTGGGGACATTTGGAAATTTGGTTCGGAGGGTGGCCAATTGTCGATATTCGGGGCGGAAGGCATGGCCCCATTGTGAAATACAGTGAGCTTCGTCAATGATGAGATATGAAATTTTTGCAGTAAGGATATTATCTAGAAATCCGTCCTTTAAAATCCGTTCTGGTGCTAAATAGATGAGGTCATATGTATTGAAGTTGGCCAAGATATGGTGCTGTTGGGATAGCGAAAGTTGGCTGTTGATGAAGGTGGCTTTGACGCCCATGGTTTGGAGAGATTGGACCTGATCTTCCATCAGTGCAATCAAAGGGGAGATGACGATGGCGGTACCTTCGGTAATAATGGCTGGGAGTTGATAGCAGAGGGATTTTCCCGAGCCTGTTGGGAGTACAGCGATCACATCTTTTTGATCCAACATGGCTTGAACAATCTCTTTTTGATAAGATCGGAATTCATCAAATCCAAAATATTGCTTGAGGTACTTTTCTAGGCTCATTTCATCAAATGTTAATTTTTTAAGTTTAACTTTTACTATATTACGATATCTTTTGTTATTTTCAACTGGTTTCTGGAGTGTCAGTATCGACACCTCCTGATTTAATCCCGATCCTTGCCAACTTCGCAAGATTTTGATATTTGGTCTTAAATTGCTTGAGGCTGTCCTCTTCAAGTTCTTCAAGGTCTAGGAGAGCGTTATGAGCCCCTTTTGTAGATCGAATGAGTTCATCTAATTTGATTTGGATGGCTTCGGTATCTCGATTTTGAGTGTTTTGGATGAGAAAGACCATTAAAAATGTCACAATAGTCGTCCCTGTATTAATGACAAGCTGCCAGGTGTCGCTAAAGTCAAATAAGGGACCAGTTGCAATCCATACTAAAATTACCCCGACTGCCATTGAAAACACCCGAGGCCGACCACAGAAACGTGATGCGGTTTTCGCAAATTTGGAATACCAAGTGATGCGATTTTTTTCCATGGTCATTTATTTCATCTCCCACTATTTACTTTCACACTATATTCTTCATTATTTTTTACAGGATACAAATATTTATATCACTTTTTGATCAGTTGTCTTGCAATTATTTTCATATTTTTACCGATAACTTCCTATCATTGTATGTTTTGATTAAAATTTTATGTTTTTAAGGAATTTTTATGACAGTTCGTGCAGCAGTTATGACTGGAAGTAATCTCTTGGTTAAGCCGGCCGTTCGGTACATGTCGGGAAAACCTGTGGCGACACCCCCTGATTTTTCTCAACCCTTTGCCAAGGGGCTCCGTCCCGATTTAGTGAAAGCCCCCATGAGATTTTCCTGGAGAAGTGGAAAAAATGCATTTCTTGATCCCCACTGCGTTGCGGGGTTGTTACCATCGCTTCACAGTGCTCAGCAAGATGCGATGACCATTGCAGCTGGTGACGACTCCTTATTTGAATTTAATGGTGGCGTGGGTCGATGGGGGTTTGCACTTGATATTAAACTTAAGGACGCCTCAAAGGTGTACCCTGGCCGAAATTTAGCAATGATGACGGCCTACGATCAATTCCCAGGAATTGCGAATGTTGGTCTTGAAGCGACAGCTCAACTCGCTCGTTTTTTAAAGGTCCCTTTTTCTGATATTAGCACGACTATTATTCGGGTTCTTGTTTACCGTGTTGGGCCCTATCCTTTGTCGCTTGCTCCTCATTATGATGGTCATCCTGCGATGCATATCCCCTTATGTTGGTCTGGATGCACTTCGACTACAGAAGTTGTCAATGGGAATGACCGTACTGTCCATTCTGCGTCAGATAGTGTCTACGTCACTGACGATAGCTTGAAACATGGGGTACGCGTTAAAAGCCATGGCCCCCATGAGGCTCGTCCTTTTCGGGTCATGATGAATGTTACGTTTAGCTAATTTTTTGTTTTAAGTCCTTCATTAATCAGCTATGATAGGGATTCTATGGCCCATGAAATTTTGTCTATTTTTTTACATCTTGATGTCGTGTTACCAACTGTGTTTTCTCAGTATGGTACTGCAATTTATTTGATTTTATTTTTAGTTATTTTTTGTGAAACAGGGTTGGTATTTACCCCTTTTTTACCTGGAGATTCTTTGTTGTTTGCCGCTGGAGCATTGACGGCAGCATCGACGTTGTCGATTTGGATGATGTGGGGGCTACTTTTGGCGGCGGCAATTATTGGAGATAGTGTGAATTATTATATCGGTCGATTTTGTGGTGAACGGCTTTCTAGGGGGCGGTTTCTGAATGCTGACCATATAGTCAGTGCCCATGCTTATTTTGAAAAATATGGAGGAAAAGCGATTATTTTAGGGCGCTTTGTCCCAATCATTAGGACATTTGTCCCCTTTGTGGCTGGGATGTCGGCAATGTTTTACTCTCGGTTTATGATGTTTAATATTGTGGGAGCTTTAATCTGGGTGAGCCTGCTTTTGGGGTGTGGATATTGGCTTGGTCAGCTGCCTTGGGTGCAAGGTCACTTTTCGTCAATTATCTTGGGGATTATGGGAGTATCCATGATGCCGATTGCGGTTGATGCGCTTAGGTATTGGCTGAGGAAGAAGTAACCCTTTCTGCCTCGCTTGTGGTGCGTCACTCATCCCTATGGAATTGTCCTCGGCACGATGGCTGCGTATTTTGGATGTGATCGTGGGAGTCATTGAGGATCTTCTGCTAAAAGATGTTCTATCGTTTGAGGTAAAGTCCCAGACATTCGGCACCTCTCGTATATCTCCTCGTCTTCCGCATTTGGTAGCGGTACCTTTAATATCTTTCCTAGGCTTATTTTTCTTTTCAATTCTTCCATTGATGCTTTCTCTGCGATTGCCTGTATTAATCCCCATCTGAGATGTCTAGCGATGTCATCTTTGTTTGCCGTCACAATATCAGGGTAGTGCTGCATTATATAAGTCCCCGTAATCACTACATCTACCCTTGTCTCATGAAATAATAAATTTTTTATTGACTCTAGTAGGGTACTGGATATCTCCTCTTGATCGATTTCGATAGAATAACCTGCTTCTTTTAGTCGCGCTAATAGAAGATGATACTCACTAATTTTTCCACATTTTAATTTCCATAGTAGTCCTTTTTTAGATTCAGCTTTCATTTGGGAATCATCTGTTGATGGAAGCTGTAATTTATATTTTCCTGCAATTTCTAAGGCCTCATCGA
>CAZZBY010000020.1:0-11470 GCA_964652635.1 uncultured Candidatus Marinamargulisbacteria bacterium
AAAAAAGGATGATATCAAACCAGAGGTACCCAAAAGCGAAATACAAGAGAAAAAAGAAACAGTCATTCCATCAATTAAAACAGCCGAATTTAAAAAACAAGCATGCAAATTGATTAAACAGTTATCTAAAGAGACTCATTTGATAAGATGGCAAGAATTACACAGGCAATTATTCAAGCTTGAGCAGAGATTTTGTGACTCAAAAGCAAAGGAACTTCCCACCACCTATCAAAATCTTTTAACGCATAAAAGCTGGAAGTCCTACCTCATCATCTTTGCTCACCAAATCTACCTAAAATTTATGCACGACTATTTTGAAGATTTTAGTGATCCAGAAAAAGTAAAAAAAAGATTTAGCGGAGGAAGTGAGGCGCAGCACATGTCAAGCAAAGTAAATACATCATATGATCAGCTTAGCAAATTATTTTCTCGTATCACGATCCCAGCCTCACCCGCCTCTGGGCGAAAACGAAAAGTCGCCCCAAGCGAAGGCGAGGATACAGAAAAAAGGAAATCTCAACCGGCCTCACCACAACTCTTAGAGCGATGGAGTTACCTAACAGAGATTCTCAGAAAATTTGGGTGTGATATTGGAGTCACCCTCATTCACCTTCAGACGACGAAGTCTCACCATAAAATAGCAAGAAAAATCTCCGAAAAGGATGTACTAAGTGACCCAGGGCAAGACGCCCAAAGCAAATATCGAAGGCAGAGCTTCGAAAGCACCATTCCCGCCCCACGGCTAGCACCAGCCCTGTTGAGATTAGCCAATATGGGAAGTCAAATGTCCGCTAGAGAAGCCGAGCTAAAGTGTCCCGAAATCGATGGCTTTTACCATCTATGCCAAAATATCGATATGGCCATTCAAGCGATGCGGATGCCCAATCGAGATTCACTCCCCCCCCCAAACTTGGCGTGGCCTCTCATGACGGAAACTTTCTCACAATTGGTCTTAGAAGCCGATGCAATTGAGAAGTCCGTCGACGCATAAACTCACGGCGCATCAAAAGGTCAACTCACAAGTAGGAGTTGAAAGTCTGAAATTTTTTTTAAGTTTGATCGACACATAGGTACAAAGTTTCAATATTTTTTCTAAGATCAAGGAGAACAAAATGAATATTCTTTTGACTAAGATCATTACTATTCCTACGCAACCACGTCCATTTACTAAAAAATCCCAAGAAGGATACATGAGACGCAAAATTGAAACTGTTGAAGCACCTGCCGACGCAAAAAATCCTACGGATAATGTCACAATGATCATCGGGGTAATCGAAGATCTGGTAAAAGGGAGTTCCCTCGATAAAACAGTAATGGAGGCTGTCCAAAAATGTAAAACTCCCTCTAACCTTTATACCGTTATTTGCACACACGGAGATCAATTATTTCGTGCAACTCCAGAAGTATTTCCAAAACTATTTGATGCCATAGGAAAGGGATTTTCCACAAATAAAGCACTGAGAGATTGGCTTCAACAGGCCATGTTAGCTAAAGAGAAGAAGGCTTTGCATACATTTTTTGATGACATGATTAGTCCTCTTGTAAGCAAGCTCACCGTCGATGGGGGAGAGGCTAATTTAGAAGCCAAAGTACTCGCAACTAAAAAAATAGAGGGATTTGACAAGGTGTTCCTCGAAATACAAGCCAAATATTTAACTTTTTCACACTTGATCAATAATTCTCGGCCTTTCATCGACTTTCGCTTGTCAACGAAGGATTGTCTTGCAACAACATTTGAAAAGGTTCAATTGTCATTTGGAATTTTATGCATGGTGAGAGACGCAAACAAAGCCCTAGTGGCTGGTGCCAAATTTGGGCAGCATCAAATTGTGGGAGTCAATCGGGCTTATAACCTTGTAATCAATCCCGATTTTTCGATGGACTTATACGTCCGACCTTCAGCCAACTGTCCAATTGAAACCACACATTTTGAATACAAACTCAAAAGCGATGGCCAAGTGCTCATCTCTACCTCTCCTGATTTTAAGGAAGGGACAGTGACAACTTACCCCACTCTAGGTCATTTTTATAAGGACATCATGGACAAAATAGCCGCAAACCCACAAGCGTATGCTCAATTTCGGCTTGGACTAGCTGTAGCCACTGGCATCGACCATTGTGATATCCAAAAATCAGAACATGGATATGTGATCACCGCCAATGATCAAACCATCGTTGTCAATGTGAATGAAGAAGGTCAATACCAAATTCGATTCAAACAAGGTCAAGACACAGTTCTGAGCACCGCCAGTATCGATGAACTCAAAGCAGCACTCAATTCATGGGCATCCCATCCCACATCTGAAAGCGAAAAGGTCCAAGAGATACTCACAAAACAAGGCTATATCAAGGATTCCCATGATAAATCAAAGTACACGTTTCAAAAGGGGGCTAGATCAGTAGAGTGTCACATCAACGAACTTGGAGGCTGTCTAGAGGCAATCATTGGAGGCCAACGTAAGACATTTCTATCTCTCCACGACATGGTAGTGTGGATAACCTATCAAACGACAAAACAGAGGTTGACTGTCCCCCCACGTTCAGGTGCACCCGCTCCAGTATCCCCACCGAAACCAACCGCAATTGTAGTAGAAATGATCAAATCTAGTCAGTTTGAAGCCTTAGCACTTGGGATAAAACTAGGAGAAATCACACTAGACATAGTCAGGGATAATCTAAAAACGGTACCCCCAATAATGTCAATGGATGCCACCGAACTCCATTACTTAATTCAGATCTTAACCCAAATGACAGAGGGAGATGTTCGAGATCCAAAATTGCTATCCAGTCTAATTGTACAAGTCAGCCAAGCATTACCTTTGCGATGGTCAAGTCTTTCGCACGACATCCAAGATGCAGCAAAAGTCCTCTGGATGAATGCAATCCAAAAAAGTCCTCTAAAACAACCAATAACGCAAGCCGAAGTGGCACGCCTAGAAGGAAATAACACCCCATGTATGGAATATTGGAAATATGTCGGAGTTGTAAGTGGACAGACAAGCTCATTAGAGGCCACA
The DNA here is from genome assembly GCA_964652635.1 of uncultured Candidatus Marinamargulisbacteria bacterium. Lineage (GTDB taxonomy): Bacteria > Margulisbacteria > Marinamargulisbacteria > SXXA01 > SICP01 > CAMCZW01. The sequence goes on from CAZZBY010000020.1 coordinate 3,018, forward strand.
GTAAAAGCCCTGTCACAAGGTGCCCCCAGCGAGTACAAAGTAAGAGGATTTTTAGAGGCTACCGAGATTACCCGTCCGGTCAGCACCACTCTACTAGAAGAGATAGCAAGATTACCTAAAAATATCCAAGTGGTTTTTGCCGAACATGAGATCATGGCGCAAACAAAAGTGATATTAAATCAAGTTCTTAATCATGCATTTGAGGTTAAAAATAGTAAAGCAATTCACATGATCCTGAAAGCATTGATTGGCTTACCTGAGTATGAAAATACCGATCCAATCGATATTATTACATCAAATGATCTTAGTACGTTAGTCTGCGATTCACAGAATTTAGAGTGTCTAAAAGCAGTAATGACCGCATTTAAAGAGCTAGATCGGTCAACAGGGGTTGCCCCGTATTTTTATTCGGTAACATCAACGGATACTAAGCTGATGGATTTAACCTTATACACACTCTCGACTAAAGAAATTAGAGGAGTTTCAGATGCGTTAGAGCAGTATTACACTGATGCGATTCAGAGTATCGAAAATAGAGCGGATACCAAGGAAATCATGCGTAAATTAGCACGATTGTCATTCTATCTAAAACAAAAAGATATGATGGTCATTTTAGGTGATCCAAATGTTCTCCAAAATGTCATAGTGGAGAAAGGATTTGACACATTAGTGAGGTTTCACGATCAGTGTCAGGTTGATAATCCAAAACTCGCAAAGCTGGTAGGAAGTATTCTCAGTAAGATATTTCGTCTTGCAGTACAAGGCGGGATCACCAATGTTTTTGATATGGGGGCACCTGGAGTATTTTATGTTTTCACTGATCTAGATAACCCTCAATACAAGGAAATGACGGTACGTGTCATGACCAAAGAACATCTTGGAGATGCTCAGTTTGAACAACTAAGAACGCAATATAACTTCCAATCATTTAAAGAGATTGCCGCAGGTGATCCAGGTTGGAAGCTCGGAAAGGGGACTTATGGGGAAGTGGTGGCATGCCATGTGTTAGGAACCACAGATGAAGTTGTTGCTGTAAAAATAGTCAGTGCCGATACAGCCACAGAAGGAGACACTCTTCGAGGAGTACATCCCGGAGTTGTAAGTGCTCAATCCCATTTTCGACAAGAAACTGACCAGCAGGACTTTCTACATATCTTATTTTTATTTGGGAAGAATACCTTAGGAAGAGAGCTCGATAAAAAGACGTTAGGTGAACATCGAAAGATTAACATTGCCCATCAATTAGTAACATCACTTGCAGAACTCCATGGTTTAGAAGTACCTCTCTATTTAGGTGATATCAAACCAGAAAATACTCTCGTTGTAATCGATCCCGAAGGACAGGATAAAGTCAAATATTCGGATTTAGGGACAGCAATTCGAGGCGGTAAAGACGGATTGACCGAGGAAATTAATGGAACGCCCGTCTTCCTTCCTCCAGATATGTTTATGGATTTGATGTCCTGTAAAAGGGGTAAGTCTTATTCGTTAGCAAGGCAAGATCTTTGGGGGCTTGCCGTTACGCTCTTACAGCTAATGAAAAACTCAACATCCCTAGAATGGATTAATGAAAGTTTTTGCGAAGTTGAACCCAAAATTCCCGCATTTGCAAAGGAAGCAGAGACGCTAAAACCAGCAGACGTAGCTTTGGCAGCGACAATTGTCCCCCCAGGAGTATCCAAAGGGCCTGACGCTGACAAAGCTGTAGAAGCTTTGGTTTCAGGCGTGGGCGTTAAAGAAGGGACTCAAACAAAATACATCACCCATGCAGAAATTAGGGCTTTGGCTGCAGATGGGCATCCCATCTGGAAATTGATCAAATGGATTGTAGTTGACCAAGCAACCAGCTTTGATTTTCTCATCGAAGGGAAACCTCTCATTCAAAAATACCAAGAGGCGTATACAGCCTACATCAGTACACATGGGGCAACTGTTAAATCTCAACAATCCACTCCGGTGACACCCCGAAGACACGCAAGTGAAACATCAGTGCACGATCATGCAAAATCTTCAGAATCCTCAGATGATGAAGGCGGGGAGGGTGATATCGATGATGAATTATTGAGGAGTGCAGGTGTTACCCATAGAGCAGTGTAGCCAACATGAACACTAAAATAGTCGCAGTTACAGATATTTTGCCAAGTGCAGAGGTTCGAGAAAGAAAGGGGACCCTCGGTGGTCCCTTGCTCCGGCTATCAAGACCTCAACCCAAAAAAAGTGCAGCCTCACAGGTTCAGCCCGCTCGATCAATTGATCTCTCCTCAAAAAACCCCAATGGTCCAAAAGAGCTCGATCGATTTAAAAAATATGGAAAGATATTTAGTGATGGTAATAGTAGTGACTTTGGAAATAGTCTCGTCCAGAGTACCCTTGAAATTCTAGCGACAGACAAGGGAAACATCATCTCATATCATGAATATCGAAATGCACTACTAAGCATCATCAGAGAAAAGTCATTGCAGAAGCTAATGCAGCCATTAGCCTTTTCAAAGGGCGTTCTAAAACTAAAATCTGGCCCCGTTTTTGGATTAATTCAATGGACAAAGCATCTCATGTCTCTATTTGAAGATGAGAATACACACCAATTAATTAGCGATTTAGAACGGTATACCACCGCACGTTCTACGACGGCGTATAAATTATTAGGGATTAATACAATCAAAAACCTCCCCCTTAAAGAACTTCAAAACATTAAAGGTTTTAACCCAAATGACAGACCAGATTACGCCAAACGGCAGGAGATATTACAGAGGCTAACCCAATTTTCATCCGATTTCTCAGACCTAACCGATCAAACTTTCGAGATCAATGGCAGCTTTGAAAAATGGGTTAAAGATGCCATTTTAGAAGACTCCCAAGACTTGGTTAATCCTACAGCCCCTGTCAGTGGTATTGAAGTATTAACCTCAACAACAGCGGGGTATATGGGGATAAAAGCGACAGATTTAAAGGCCGTAGTTCAAAACATCCATATCTTAATTGACAAATTTCCTGAACTCATCCAGACCATCATGCTTCCTAAAAAAGAATTTGAGCAGGAATGCCATCCAGACGATGTCGAATTGCTCAAACTGGCTAATCATTGTCGATTATGTCTTTTATTAAATGCACAACCATTCGAAAGGGCAAAGTATCCAATGTGGGGACAAAGAACTATTGGTAATGGCCCAACTTTCGTCCTATCCCCAAGTGATCAAGTCAATAAAATAGAGTTGAAATGGCGTCCAGAAGTCGGCCTCAAGTCACATACTCTCACCATTTATACCCATATCGTCACTACAGGAAGTAAAGTAAGTACTCGGATGTCATTAAGCCCAAATCCCGACGATCAAGAGCATTCATGGGACTCCTTTGATACCCTATATCAAGAGATTAAAACGATTATTGACTCAAAAAACCACACAAAATGGATTGAGTTACAGCTCACTCAACTTCCTCAAACAAATCCCAGCTATTCAATAATGCCAGATGGAAAAATTGAACTCCACAACGAATCAACATCATGCCCCTACCAAATTCGGTTAGATCGCAGCAAGCAATTGGAAGTGGTGGATACCAGCCACAGAAGATGTGGAGGTCCATTCGAATCATTACGCGAAATTCAGGAGTGGATAGAAAAGGAAATCTTTCCCAGCGATAAAAGTAAGGAATTCAGGGAAAACTTTAATGAATATATCAAAAAAAAGATACCATGGATTACCCTCAAACCAGGTACACAGGCAAAATTTCAAGCTAAAATTGCCGGAAAATCGGTTGACATTGACATACGACCCAATGAAGTAGTGTTAGTGGCTTCAGCGGGATTAGCACCATTGAGACAAGTTACTTTTGCAACTCCCTCCGACCTGCTAGGTGAAGTAGAGTTTCAAAATGCAACAGGAGAAACGACATTATTAAAATGTACAGCATTAATCAAAACAGGTCGTTTTGCCGCCATAGAGTACATCTGTCGTGAAGTAGGAGACGTCAGCAGAAATCATATCCTAACTGAAACCATAAAGCGACTAGAGGGCGTTAAAAGTTTACATCCAGAAGAAATCCATGATCTACTCAGGATGATGATCAGCACTTGCAATCATCCATTACCCACCGATCCTCCCCTCCCCACAAAAACATGGATACATTTGATACGGAAATTAATCGGGGTTTTTAGAGAAAAGCTGGGATCGATAGATCAACCCTTAGTCGCAAAGTGTCTAGATAAACTAGCCGCATGTGCCGATACAGAAGAGATCAATACATTTTCGCCAGAGCGGAAGATGGCATTACTTAAAGAGATAGTCGAATTTAGTCTAAAAACTAGCCCAGAATTAGGAACTGGTCTCTTTGGAATAATTGCAGTAGTGGCCGAAGGTAACACGGTTTATGATATTACCTTAGCCATTGAAGTCGCACTCAAGAGCTGTGGTACTCCACCTCACAACCCCAAAGCCTTAGCAGATTTGATCAGATACTTTTTTCAAGATCCCCTCGAATTACTCAATGTTAAACAGTTATATCATTTAATCGTCGATGGTCAATTTACAAACCTTGAAAAACTATCTGATGTCAAAAAACATCTACTCATTGCATTAGGAGCCAACTTGTTAAGTACTCCCGAAGGAGAGCTTCCAGACTATTTGAAGATTGATCAACTCACCCAATTTGCACTGGAATTATACGAGCCACATGCCTATGAACTATTTGCAGCAAAAGCCACGCCCCATGCAGAGGAGCATATCAACTTCCTATTAAGACAAAAAGATAAGGGAAATCCAAAAGCACTGACAATGCTGACAGCGGTCATGTCGATTGCTAAAAAATCAGCTCAGTGGCCAGAGCTATGTAATCAAATTTTCGATAAAATCATTACAGAGGCAACTTTGACAGTTACCGACGATGAGTTAAGCATCCTCAGGCAGGCTTTAGAAGGCTCAAGAATTGAGATTAAACCAGAGATCGCAAACCGATTATGGGCACTCTATAGAAACACTAAAACGCCTCCTCAGACTGCCGATAAAATCAGCACATTTTTAGTAAAAATGTTCAAAGAAGCCTCATCCACCTCTTTTTCATCAGAATTGTTAACTAATATTCAAACCACGACATTTACCTGTATTCATCAGTCCTATCAGGATGGCAAGGATGAACTATCTGAAAAAGACAATGCGGTATATCGATATTTATTTAGTAAAGCCAGTCGATTATTAGGGGCTACAGAGTTTACAGTTACCCCAGAAGGATCAATGACTAGGTTTCAATTTATTATAATGCCCATTAATGGACAGCCCACCGTATTGCAATTAAGTAATAGTGGTAAAAAGCTTCCTCCGCGACAAGTTGAGGCACTCAAGCAAGGATATCATTTTCCAACTTACGTCAGCGACGATGGGAGTACCCGTTCCGAACTCGAATTTGGTTCAACCGGATATTGTTTAGGCGTTGGTCAATACGGAAAGGTCAGCACTGCAATCGATGTCCTCACAAATGAAGTCATGGCGATCAAAAAAATTCACAAATCTAAAGTTGTATCTTCAGATATTCAATACAAAGAATTAACCCATCCCCATTTAATGAGCCCACTAGGAAACATCGAGCGAAGGAATAAAAAAGGAGAGTTAACTCAATATATTGCCTTTCCACTTGCAAAGAATACATTGGCAACGACACTTCAAACTCAAACCCAAAGCCAAGGTCGAAAAGAAATCTATGCTCATCAGTTACTCAATGCTGTCGCTTACTTACATTCCAAAGAGCTATACCATCATGACCTTCGCTTAGATAATATCGGAGTAATGGATGAGGGAGTAAGAATAATTGATTTTGGATGCATGGGTACGACGGAAACATGTTCCTTTACTGGGACTAAATTGTTCTTTCCCCCAGACATGTTTATTCAAAGCGTGAAAAAAAAGAAAGCACAAACTAAAACCGAATTCGACAGTCAGTCAAAGGACAGTTATGCATTAGGCTTAATTCTTGCAGCACTTGACTTGAATCGCACCGATTTAAACTGCCTTCATTTCGATCAAACAGCAAGAGAAGCCGTCGAAAAGGTTCAAAAAACCCCAGTGTCCCCCCAAATTAGATGGGATGAAAGAAGTACCGCAGACTACACTGGAAGTATAAAAACCGGAAGTATAAGATCGAAAGGAAGTGAACGAACAGGTAGTATATCCGTCTCCGAAGAAATCTTTTCAATGGGAAGATCTGAAGAGGATGATGCGGGACAGCAGGTTGAAAGAATTAATCTATCCCAACACCGAGGCGAAAAAAGTCCTCTCCGATGGGCCCTCTGTCAACTCATTCATCACAGGAAAAAACTCACTGACATTATCGATGAATACAATTCAAGATTTAAACAATACCAGGAGCAGCAAAAGGCCTCTGATGAAAAAGCACAAGGCAGAGGTCGAGCTCCAACAGCAGAAATGGTAGAGCGAAGAAGACGAATCAGAGATGCAATGGCATTGACAAAGTTAGGTAAATCATTCGATCAACCGAAAGATGAAGAAGACTAAATCAACAACGACCAACACTGTCTGTCCCATAAAATATACGCTAAAATACTCATTACAAATGAAAAGCGCAATTTATCCCGGAAGTTTTGATCCTATCACTCTAGGACACCTCGATATTATCGAAAGAGCATCAAGAGTTTTTGATATGATTTACGTAGCCGTAATTCAAAATAAATCAAAGACTCCATTCTTTAAAATCGACGAGCGCATTAACCTCATAAAGGAAATTTTCAAGGATAATGACAAAATTAAAGTAGAAGGATTTGACGGTCTGTTAGTCGATTATGCAAACACCAAAAAAGTATATACAATCATTCGAGGATTGCGGGCCTTAACCGACTTTGATTTTGAGTTTCAAATGGCCCTCGTCAATCGCAAGTTGGGGATCGAAACCAATATTGATACCGTATTTTTAATGACAGATGAAAAGTATTCGTACCTAAGCTCTAGCGCAGTACGAGAAATCGCAAAACTCAACGGAAATATTAAAGAATTTGTCACCACCAATGTGGCGGATGCCATCAAGAAAAAAATACAGAGGAGTTAGCCCATGGATGAATTACTCGGATTATTAGATACGCTGGAAGCCAGCATTTTAGATGGAAAAAAAGTGCCATTCTCAGACAAAGTAGTCATCAACGAACGCCTAGTCCTCACCATTTTAGATCGGATGAGATTAGCGATTAAAAGTGATGGAGGGGTTGTCCGATCCGCCCTAACATCCGTTTCATCTCCATTGCAGTCAAAGCCAATGCAAGCGCATCCTCAACCCTCAACAGATCCATCCGAAATAGAGCCCCCAAAACACGTTAAAGACTATGTGTCTGAACTGATTAAAAAAGCCGAAGACGACAGTGAAAAAATCAAAACAGGTGCCAATGAATATGCCGACTATGTCTTAGCCAATTTGCAATTACTCATTACCAAAATGCAAACCAATTTAGTCAAAATTGAGCGTAATATCACCGGCGGGCGAAAAACCATCGATGATCAAAAGAAAAAAGGCGACAAGCACCACCGAATGATAGGAGTCACCGATGAGGGAGTCTAACCGCAGCAACACGATACACCGCACAGTACAAGTTCAGCGCAATTTCACCAAACATGCCCCGGGGTCCGTCCTAATTTCATTTGGAGATACCAAAGTTCTATGTACAGCGACCATCGAAGATGGGGTTCCGCGCTTCCTCAAAGATAGTGGCGAAGGATGGCTTACCGCCGAATATTCACTCCTTCCATCATCCACCAGCCCCCGAGCTTCCCGTGAAGTCAATAAAGGCAAGCAAAGTGGCCGTACCAACGAAATTCAACGCTTAATCGGCCGATCCCTCAGACAAGCGATTGATCTCACTATCCTAGGTGAAAAAACCATCTACATTGACGCCGATGTCATCCAAGCCGATGGCGGTACGCGAACCGCTGCAGTCACCGGTGGAATGATTGCCCTTCGTGATGCAATCGATAGTCTCATCCAAACCAAACGCCTCAGGGAAAATCCGTTACGAGAGTTTATCGGCGCCGTCAGTGTCGGCATTGTTGATGGTCAAGTGATGGTCGATTTATGCTATGACGAGGACTTCAAAGCCGAAGTTGACATGAACGTCGTGATGACCGAATCTGGCCATTTCATCGAAGTCCAAGGCACAGCCGAGTCCAAGCCATTCAATGGCGACCAACTCACTCAAATGCTCAGTATTTCAAAAGACGCCATTCAAAGTATCATTTCAACCGTCAAAAACGCATAATGTCTAGCCCATCTCGGTTTCAGATTACCGAACGTCACTACACGATTATTACCAAGCAAGCAGCCGACAATTACCCGCGAGAGTCCGGCGGATTTTTAGGTGGAAAAGACTACACTATCCAAGCCATTCTCCCAATTTTTAACGGTCATATTGGCAATCAAACCGATACCTTTTCAGGAGGTTGGCGCATGCGTATTGAACTCGCTAA